>UQVG01000119.1 GCA_900544435.1 uncultured Erysipelotrichaceae bacterium
ATTTGAAACTGCTTTTCAAAATCTTGTGGTTTAATGGTCTAGAATTAAAACAAACCTTTCCGTAATAGTAACCAATGCCAATGGATTAGCTATTTGCAATTTATAAGTTATACGATATTAAAAAGTTAGATATCGTTATTCCTAAATTATCTCTTTCAAATAATTTTTTCTTATTCATCTTTGTCATAATCATTTCTCTATTCTTAAGATTATTAAATATATTTTTAAATTAATTACTTAATTATTTGAATATTAATTAAAAACATCATTATTAGTTGTCAACTATTCTCTTAAACCATTATCATTTAAGTAGGTTTACCATTTATTGTGTTATCAATATTTAATACATAGCAAGACATCATAATAGAGTATACAAAAACATGAGGCATCCTTTATAGGAAAAACCTCATGTAATCTAATTAACTCTATTTCAAAAATATCATGTTATTTCATAAAGCTTTCATCAAATATTCTAGTATGCTTTAGCAAAATAAACAACCTTTTTAGCTGGTTTACCACAAATTGGACAAACATCATCAAATAGTTCTTCATCTTCTTTAATACATCTTGATGTAGCTCCTGTTTCTTCTTTGATTTTAGCTTCACAAGCATCATCTTCACACCACATCATACGAATATATCCAGCTTTTGTATTTAAGATTTCTTTAAATTCATCATATGTATGAGCTGTTCTAATATTTTCATCTCTGAATTTTAAAGCTTTTGCATACATTTCGTCATGAATTTGATCTAATAATTGATGGATTGTATTTGGTAATTCTTCAGATAAAGCATAAACTTCTTTTGTACCATCTAATCTTTTAGCAAGAACACATTGTCCTTTTTCAATATCTTTTGGTCCAATTTCAAGTCTTAATGGAATTCCTCTCATTTCAGCATCTGCAAATTTATATCCTGGTGTTTTATCGCTTGCATCTACTTTTACACGTAAACCTGCTGCTTTTAATTGTTTTTCAATTTCATAAGCTTTATCTAAAACGCCTTCTTTATGTTGCATAACTGGAACGATCATTACTTGGATTGGTGCTACTCTTGGTGGTAAAACAAGTCCATTATCATCTCCATGAACCATGATAATAGCTCCAAGTAAACGTGTTGATGCTCCCCAAGAAGTTTGATAAACATATTCTTGTTTATTATCTTTATTTAAGAATTTAACATCAAAAGCTTTCGCAAAACCTTGACCAAAGTAATGTGAAGTTCCTGATTGTAAAGCTTTTCCATCATGCATTAAAGCTTCCATTGTATAAGTTTCTTCAGCTCCTGCAAATTTTTCACTTTCAGTTTTACGACCAGTAACCATTGGAATAGCAAGTAAATCTTGAGCTGTACTACGATAAACTTCTAACATTTGTAAAGTTTCTTTTCTTGCTTCTTCTTCAGTTGCATGAATTGTATGACCTTCTTGCCATAAGAATTCAGAACCACGTAAAAATGGTCTTGTTGTTTTTTCCCAACGTACAACTGAACACCATTGATTATATAATTTTGGTAAATCACGATAAGAATTTACAATTTTTGCATAGTGTTCACAGAATAATGTTTCAGATGTTGGACGAATAATTAAGTTTTCATCTAAATCATCTAATCCACCTTTTGTAACAACTGCACATTCTGGTGCAAATCCTTCTACGTGATCAGCTTCTTTTTGTAATAAAGATTGAGGGATCAACATCGGCATATAAACATTTTCATGTCCTAATTCTTTAAATTTTTGATCCATATGTTTTTGAATTTGTTCCCACATTGCATAACCATACGGACGATAAATAATAAACCCTTTCACATTGCTATAATCCATTAATTCAGCTTTACGACATACATCTGTATACCATTTAGCAAAATCAACATCTCTAGCAGTAATAGCTTCATTTTTCTTATTATTTGCCATATTTTTTCCTCCTCTAAAATGCTCCTCTATTTTACTATAGAAATGATAAACAAGCAAGTTTAGATCATTTGAATTACACTTTGTTTTTGTTGACGTTCAACAATAATTTGTCTTTCAATTCGATCCTTTAAATCACTCACATGAGAAATAATCCCTATCAACTTATTTTCTTGATGTAATTCCATCAAACAATTCATTGCTTGATCTAAAGATTGACTATCTAATGAACCAAAACCTTCATCTATAAAAAGCGTATTTAATTCAATACCCCCTGCATAATCTTGAACCATTCTAGAAAGTCCTAATGCAAGTGATAAAGCAGCTTTAAATGATTCTCCACCAGAAAGTGTTTTAATGCTTCTCATTTGTCCACTTTCTTGATCAAAAACATCTAACTCCAACCCTTGTTGACTTCTTCCTTTACCCGCTTCATCTTTTCTCAACAATTGATATCTTCCCTGTGTCAATTGTTTCATAATCACATTGGCATAAATCAACATATTTTCAAAATAAGTTGCTAGAACATATCTTTCAATAGAAACACGCGCATTGTTTTTACCACTTGCTAAATTGTATAAATCTAAATAACGTTGATATTGATCTTCATCTTTTTCTAATTGTTGATTGATTTTTTGAACGTCTTTTATCATTTTTTCTTTTAAAGAATAATTGATTTTTATTTTTTCTAAAGCTTCATCTTTTTCTTTTATTTGTTGTGTATTTAAAGAAATACTTTCATTTAAGGAAGTAAGATCCATATAAGTTGTATCTTTAACTTCATTTTCTAATGAAAGAATTTGTTCATTTAAACTTTTTAAAGAAACTAAATACTCTTGATATTTCTTTTCTAATGTATTTAATTGCTTGATTTTAGAAATAAAAGATAAAAATTCATCTTCACTTGCAAAAGCTTTTAGAGCATCTTGATAGTTATTTTTAATGACTTCATAAGCTTCTTGTTCTTGAATAAGTTGTTGATTGAATGTTGTAACCTTAGTTTTTAATTCAAGGTATTGATTTTTGATATATTCATAACTTTGTTGAATACTTTCAATTTCTTTAGAAAGTTGTTGATATTGTTGTTGTAATAATTGATAATTCTTTGATACTTCACCTATTTCATAATCTTTCATTGTTTGATCAACTTTACCAGATAATTGATGTATTTGGATTTGAATATCTTCTAACTGCTTTTCTTGTTTATGATTTTTATTTTCATAATCATCTTTATCCTTTAATGAAAGAGCTACACTTTTCTTTAGTTTTTGAATATATTTCATTTCATCTTGCAAATTTAAATACTCTTTTTTTAATCTTTCTTCATTTTTAGATAAACTATCTAATTCTTTAATAAAGATTTCTTTAGAAATTTCTTCTTGAATATTTAATTCACTTGAAAGCTGTTGTATTTGTTTAAAAAGTAATTCTTTTTTTTGATCTAACAATAAAATACTTTGTAAGATTTCTTGCAAATGATTTTCTTGTTGTTTTGATTTCTTAACTTGTTGATCTAATTTTTCTTTTGTAATATCTTCTTTTTCTATTTGTGCTGGATGAGGATGATGTAAAGAGCCACAAATAGGGCATGGTTTTTCATCTTCTAATTGCATCGCAAATATTCCTGCTTGCTTTCTAAAATAGAGTTTTTCCATTTGTTGGTATTGTGTTTTTTCAAATTCTACCTTTTTCTCTACTTGTGTATAATTTTCTTGTAAATCACTCTTGTCTTCATTTATTTTTAATGTTTGATCATAGTAATCAAATAATTGATGAATTTTTGTTTTTTGTTCATTAAGTCTTGTATATTGTTGTTTAACAAGTTCATATTTTGATTGAATTTGTTGTTCACTTTGAATTCTTTCTTGGTCTCTTTGTAAACCATTTTCAAACTTTTCTTTCTTTTTTAAAAAAAGTTTATGTTCTTCATCTAACATATGATAATGTTGTTTTAAGGTTTGTAAATTTTGATAATCTTCTTGATATTGATAAATTTGATTCATCAATTGTTTTGTTTTTTGAATATCTGTTTGTAATTTTTCTTTACTTTGTTGTTTATCAGTAAGTGTTTTAGCTTGTTGTTTATTTTTTTGATACTCGTTTTCTAATGCTAATAATTTTTTTTGACTATCTTCTTGATTAAGTTTTATTGTCTTTAATTTTTGTTGTTGTTTTGTATAAGTTTGATAAAGATAAGATGTTTCTTGTGCTTTTTTTAATGATTTGATTGTTTGGTTTAACTCTTGATAATCTTTATCTTGTTGTTTTAAATCTTGATAGTGTTGTTTTAAATCTTTTAATTGAATAATACGTTGATTTTGAAGACGATAAAGTTGTAGCTGTTGTTTTTGTTTTTCTGTTTGTTGTTTGAGTTGATCAAGTGCTTTTTGTTGACTTGCAATTTGTTGTGTTTGTTGAGTTAGATATTGATCATAGTCTTCTATTTGTAATTCTTGTACTAAATCTTTTCTTTTATTTAATAACAAATCATAACGATCTTGATAAACTTTTAAATGTTCTTTCAGTTTTTCTTCTAACTTTTGGTATGTTTCACTATGAAATAATTCCCTGAGTACTTTTTCTCTTTCATCACTAGAAGCCATAATAAGTTTAGTGAATTCACCTTGAGCAATCATACATATTTGTTTAAATTGTTGATCATCTACTCCTAATAAAGAAACCATTTTTTGATTTACTTCTTTAACTCCTTCTACCATTTTTCCATCTGGTAAAGTAAGTAAAGCTGTTGGTTGTTTAGGCGTTTTTTTACCTTCTAAATAATATTTAGGACTTCTTTTAATTAGATAATTTTGTTGATGTAAAGAAAATGAAAATTCTACATATGTAGGTTGTTCATTTTCAGCATGATCACATCTTAAACTGTCTATTTGTCGTATTTGTCCACTTGTTTTACCATATAAAGCAAACATCATCGCATCAAAAATCATAGTTTTTCCACTACCTGTAGGACCAGTAATCAAAAATAATCCATCTTCTTGAAATGATTCAAAATCAATTGTAATAACTTTTGGATAAGGTCCAAATGCTGATAATGTAAGATTAATGGGCATCATCTTCTTCTACCTCCTCTAATAATTGTTGAATGATTTTTTCGCTTTCTTGACTGATTGCTTCACCTTTCATTTTTTCATAAAATTCTTTAAAGATTTCTAATGGTGATTGTTTTTCAACATCTAATGAAGATGCTGTTTGTTGAGTTTTAAGCTTTTCTAATGAACGATATGTGATTTGTAGAAGGTATGGATATTTTTCTTTTAAAAAGTCATAAGCATGTCCAATGACTTGCTTATCTAATAATTCAACAGCTATAAAATCATTTTCATTGTTTGGATAATGTAAAACCTCTTCATATTTTCCAGTTAATTTTATTAAATCTCTTTGTGGCTTTAAAGGAATGATTTTTGTTGTAACTCCTTGTTTATCAATACTTACTTCTACCATTCCTTTTTTTTGATTAACTTCATCAAATGAATATTTCATTAAACTTCCAGCATATCTTACATAATCATATTTAATTTTTTGACTTGCATGAATATGCCCTAAAGCCACATAATCAAAATCTTTACATAAATCAACATCAATAATTTCACTGCCTCCTACTGATAATATTACTTCACTTTCACTTCTAATAACTTCTTTATTTCCAGCAATAAATTGATGTGTGACAAGGACTTTAGGATGATCTTCTACAAAATTTTGTTGATTTAAATAATAAGCAAAAGCATCTTGATACGTTTTTAAATCCTCTTTTTCATATAAATAACGTATATAAGAAGGTTTAAAAAATGGGACTAAATAAAAATAAACCCCCTCTATTTCAATGGGCTCAATTTCTTTTTCAGGATAACTTACAATATACAAACCTTGACTTTGAAGCAAGGAACTAGCAAAATTAAGTCTTTCACTACTATCATGATTTCCTGAAATCATTAAAACCTTTTTATGATAATGAAGAATCATTTTCTTTAAAAAATCATTTAATGCTGCAATACTTTCTTTAGAAGCAATTGCTCGATCATAAACATCTCCAGCAATAACTAAAGTATCAATATTTTCATGAACCATATAATCCATCACTTGATTTAATAAATCTATTTGAATCTCTAATAAATTATTTTGATAAATAATTTTTCCTAAATGTAAATCAGCTAAATGTATAAATTTCATAAAACCTCCAAATCTAAACAATATATCCTTTTAAGATAATCTCCTCGATCAAAATTTTTCTTTAAAGATGCAGGGACTTCTTTAGTTTCAAGATATTTAAAAGGTAATGATTCTATAATTTTACGACTTGCAATATTATGCGGAGAACAACTAATCATTAATTGCTTAAAACCTTTTTCTCTAGCAATTTCAAACAACAACAAACAAGCTTCCTTACTATAATGATGTCCCCTATAAGCTTCTTCTATCGTATAACCAATATGACCATCATAATATCTTTCTTCATTACTACCTTCTCTTAAAACAATTCTTCCAACTTCTTGATGATCTACCATAATTAAATAAATATAATAAGGTTTCCATCCTGGAAGTAAATTTTCTTTTTCATATGATAACAATTCTAATTCCATAAAATCACCTATTTCCATTGTA
>UQVG01000120.1 GCA_900544435.1 uncultured Erysipelotrichaceae bacterium
TCTTTTATATTCTTGATTAAAAGATCCATCATAGGCTTGTCCAGCATAGTTACCTAGTGTGCAATCTCCTGCAAAGGAAATTGTAAAATTTACCTCAGGCTCTTCTTTCTTTTTCTCTTCTTTTTGAACTGTTTTTTCTTGTGTCTTTTTAGGTATTTCTTCTTTTGTGGATTGATTTATATTTTTAAAAAGAAAGATACCTAAAATAATTATTAAAACAAATAAAATCACAACACCTGCTACTTTTTTCTTATTTAATTTATGATTCATGAAATTCACCTCAACTTATTTTAACATATTCTAAAATATGTTAAAATGTTTCTATTGGAGGAATAAACATGATTGAAGAAATTATTGAAAATAAATTAGACTATGCCACTTTATTATGCGAAAGCGATCCTAATATTAACCTTGTTGAAAATTATTTAAGAGATGGTAGATTGTTTGCTTACTATGAAAAACAAATACCTGTCGCTTTTATTGCAGTAAAAGAAATCAATGATACAACCATCGAAATAAAAAACTTACTTACTTTAGAAAATTATCGAGGGCATGGTTATGGAAAAGCACTTATCCAACATATTGAAAAGCTTTATCAAAACAAATTAACTTTTTTACTTGGAACAGCCAATAGTTCTATGACCAATATGCTTATTTATACAAAGCTTGGCTATACATATGATCATAAAATTGAAAACTTTTTTATTGATTATTATCCTCAAGAAATCTATGAAAATGGGATGCAAGCAACAGATCTTCTTTACTTTATAAAAACACGTGCAAACTAAAAGGATTCATCACGAATCCTTTTTTGTATATTCTTTTAAGATATCAATATAAAGTTGTCCAAAACGGCTTAATATAGCTTTATTATGCGTAATATAGCCTATTTCCATATAATCATCTACTTCTAAAGGAACCGCAATAATATCTTTTCCATTAAGTTGTTCATTAATGACTCCACTACAAATTGTATAACCATTAAGACCTATTAATAAATTAAAGAGTGTTGCTCGATCACATACTTTAATTTCTTTTTGACTTTCTAAAGTACTCAATATTTCTTCAGAAAAGTAAAAAGAATTATGTTCTCCTTGTTCATAAGATAAGCGTGGGTATTCTTTTAAATCCTCTAAAGATACTTTAGTTTTGTTTGCAAGAGGATTGTCTTTTCCAATAAAAACATGAGGCTTTGCAATAAATAAACGATGAAATGTTAAATCATTTTCTTTCAACGTTTTCTTTAAAACAACTTCATTAAACGAATTAAGATAAAGAACCCCTATTTCACTTTTAAGTTTGGCTACATCTTCAATAATTTCATAAGTTTGGGTTTCTCTAATTCTAAAGTCATATTCTTTTCCACCATATTCTTTAATCAATGAAACAAAAGCTTCTACCGCAAAAGAATAATGTTGCGTAGAAATACAAAATTCATGTTTAACATTATGATCTTGTAAGTATTTTTCTTCAATCAAATTTGTTTGTTCAATCACTTGTCTGGCATAACCTAAAAACTCTTCTCCTTGCCTTGATAAAATAACTCCTTTATTGGTACGAATAAAAATCGTAATACCTAATTCCTTTTCTAACTCTTTAATGGCATTTGTTAAACTAGGTTGTGAAATATATAAACGCTTAGCAGCTTCTGAAAGTGTTCCTACTTGTGAAACTGTAATGACGTATCTTAACTGTGCTAATGTCATACTTTTCTCCTTTTCCATTGTCATTATATCATAGCTTAATAAAAATAAAATTGTTGACATTTTATAAATCGACATTCTTTTTAAAGAAAGATTGTTAAAATGAAATCAATGAGGGAGTAGTCTCACAAGCTGTGTGATGATATCAACATACGCGAATAGTTTTTCTATTCTGGTACATCTTAAAGACAAGACTCGTTAAGGATTAATGATCTTTAACGAGTTTTGTCTTTTTTATTAAAAGGAGGAACTGTAATGTTTTATCAAAAAAGTATTCAAGATATTTTAAAAGAATCTGATAGTTCTTTAGAAGGTTTAAATGAAATACAAGTAAAAAAACATATTGAAAAATATGGTAAAAATGAACTTATTGAAAAAAAGAAAGATTCCCCTCTTGTGATCTTTTTAAAACAATTTCAAGATTTACTCGTTATTATTTTAATCTTTGCCGCTATTATTTCTGGATTAAGTCATCAAATTGAAAGTACTTTTGTTATTATTGCTGTTATTGTTTTAAATGCCCTTTTAGGGACAATCCAAACTCTCAAATCAGAAAAATCCTTAGAAAGTTTAAAAAAATTATCTCTTCCTCATGTTAAAGTTATTCGTCAAAATCAATTACAAGAAATAAACGCAAACGAATTAACCGTTGGCGATCTTGTCTGTATTGAAGCCGGTGATATTATTAGTGGCGATGGTCGTCTTCTTGAAGCTAATCATCTTCAAGTCAATGAAAGTCAATTAACAGGCGAAGTAGAAAGTATTAATAAATCTGTAGATATAATAAATGAAAAGGCCATTCTTGCTAAACAAAAAAATATGGTCTTTTCTGGTAGTCTTGTAAATCATGGAACCGGAAAATATATTGTTTGTGCAATTGGTATGCAAACTGAAATTGGCAAAATCGCCTCTTTATTAGATAATACAAAAAATCGTAAAACACCTTTACAAAAGAATTTGGATTATTTGAATAAACAATTATCCATTCTTATTTTAATAATTAGTTTCATTGTTTTAATACTTCAATTATTTATTGTTAGAGAAAATGTTTTAGATGCCCTTATGATGTCTGTTGCTTTGGCCGTGGCTGCTATTCCTGAAGCCTTAGGATCTATTGTAACAATCATTCTTTCCCTTTCTACACAAAAAATGGTCAAAGAACACGCCATTATTAAAAATATTCATTCTATAGAAAGTTTAGGCTGTATTTCTGTCATTTGTAGTGATAAGACTGGTACACTAACCCAAAATAAAATGACTGTTCAAAATGTCTATGTCAACTTACAATTTATTGATCATTTTAATTTACAAAATCATGACCATCGTATTTTATTAAAGACCTGTTATTTATGTAACAATGCCCAAATAAACAAAGAACAACGTATTGGTGATCCTACAGAACTTGCTCTCCTTGATTTAATTCATCAAAGTATTCCAATAAAAACCATTGAATCTTTAAAAACAGGCGAACTACCTTTTAATTCAAATAGAAAAATGATGTCTGTTTCTACAAAACATCATCTTTATAGTAAAGGTGCTCCAGATATTCTTTTAAAAAAATGTGATACACTTTTAATCAATGGTGAAAAAATAACATTATCTCCTTTTCAAAAAGAACATATTTTAAAACAAAATCAAGAGTTCGCCAAAGAAGGTCTACGAGTTCTTGCCTTTGGTTATAAAAAATTGAACCATGAAAAGCTTACCTTGGAAGATGAAAATCATCTTACTTTTATTGGGCTTATTTCCTTAATGGATCCACCTAGAGTTGAAAGTCAAGAAGCTGTGCTTCAATGTAAAAAAGCTGGTATTAAGCCTATTATGATTACTGGAGATCATATTATTACTGCTAAAAGTATTGCTAGAAAAATTGGTATTTTTGAAGAAAATGATTTATGTCTAGAAGGTCAAAAATTGGATTTACTAAATAATTCTGAACTTGATGAAATTCTGCCTCGTATTTCTGTTTATGCGCGAGTAGCTCCTGAACATAAAATTCGTATTGTAGAAGCTTGGCAAAGAAAAGGAAAAGTTGTTGCCATGACAGGTGATGGTGTCAACGATGCCCCTGCTCTTAAACAAAGCGATATTGGGGTAGCTATGGGTATTACAGGCAGTGAAGTCGCAAAAGATGCTGCCAATATGATTTTAACAGATGATAATTTTTCAACCATTGTTCATGCCATTATTATTGGTCGAAATGTCTATGAACATCTTAAAAATTCTATTTATTATTTATTGTCAGGAAATTTTGCTGGAATTCTCTGTGTGTTATTTACTTCTATATTTATTTTACCAACACCGTTTTATCCTGCCCATCTTTTATTCATGAATTTAATTACCGATTCTTTACCTGCAATTGCAATTGGGATGGAAAAAAATGATCAGGATGTTTTAAAATATCCACCAAGGAAAAAGGAAGAAGCCCTTTTAAATAAATGCGCACTTTTTAGGATCTCTTTTGAAGGCATTATTATTGGTTTATGTACGATGGCTAGTTATTACTGTGGCTTAAAAATAAATGATCGAGCTGCTTCCACTTTTGCCTTTGTGACAATTTGTTTATCACGTTTACTTCATGGTTTAAGTAGTCGAAATGAAAAACCAATTTATCAAATTGGATTATTTTCAAATAAACAGAGTATTCTTGCTTTTTTAACTGGTACTCTTTTATTACATTTAGTTTTATGTATTCCTCTTTTGCAAAAAGTCTTTTTAATTGAAAAAATGTTCATTTTTCAAATGACCCCCATTTATATTTTTTCACTTCTTTCCTTTTGTCTTATACAAGTAAAAAAAATGATTTCTAACAAATAGAAAATATCTTTTTTCATAATTTAAAAATTTTCCTTGCTATTTCTATGTTATAATAAAGAAACAGGATTTTAGGGAGGGATTAGATGGAAAAAGATTTAACACATGGAAATACATTAAAACTGATTATTTCATTTTGTATTCCTTTAATTGGGGGAGCTATTTTTCAACAACTTTATAATGTTGTAGATACAATGATTGTTGGACGATTTGTTGGGGTAGATGCTCTTGCTGCTGTTGGTTCAACTGGTTCATTAAACTTTTTAATTATTGGATTTGTTTTAGGACTTGCTGCTGGTTTTGGGATTCCTATTGCCCAAGCTTTTGGTGCTAAAGAAGAAAAAAGAATGCTTCAAACAATTATGAATGCATTTTACTTATGTATCTTCTTTTCAATTGTACTTACTGTCTTAACACACTTTACAACAGAAACATTACTTCAATGGATGCAAACACCAGCAAATATTTTTAAACAATCTTATGATTATATTTCAATTATTTTTTATGGTTTAACATGTACTATTGCTTATAATTTTTTAGCGAGTGTTTCACGTGCTTTAGGTGATAGTAAAACACCACTTATTTTCTTAATTGTTTCATCAGTACTTAATGTTGTCTTAGATTTATCAATGATTATTAATTTTCATATGGGGGTTCAAGGAGCCGCCCTTGCAACAGTCATTGCTCAAGGTGTTTCAGCAGTTTTATGTTTTATTTATATGGCTAAAAAATATCCAAATTTAAGATTTGATCATCATGCAAGATCTGTCAGTTTTCCAATTATTAAAAAACTTATTAATATTGCCGTCCCAATGGCATTGCAATATTCAATTACAGCTGTTGGTGCTGTTATCTTACAAAGTGCCGTTAATACTTTAGGTTCAGCAAAAGTGGCTGCTATTGCCGCTGCCCAAAAACTATCAATGTTCTTTACGCAACCAATGGATATGATGGGATCAACAATGGCAACTTTCTCTGGACAAAACTTAGGTGCTAAAAAAGTAGATCGTATCTTTAAAGGAATTAAAGAATCGATGTTACTTGTCATTGGTTATGGTATTGTAGCCTGTATCTTTATGATTTTCTTTGGAAAATATCTTACTTTATTATTCGTTGCCGGCAATGAAACAGGAGTTATTAATGATGCTCAACAATTCTTGATTTGTAATAGTATTTTCTATTTTGTTTTAGGTATTTTGTTTGTTTCAAGAAACACCATTCAAGGTTTAGGAAAATCAGCACTTACAATGCTTGCAGGTGGTGCTGAATTAGTGGCAAGAGCTTTTGTTGCTTTTGCTCTTGTTGGTAAATTTGGTTATAATGCCATTTGTTTTGCCAACCCTATCGCTTGGTTTGCTGCCATCATTATTTTAATTCCAACACTAATTATTTTAATGAATAAATTGAAAAAAGTGCATAATTAAAAGATATCGCAACTGCGATATCTTTTTTTAAATATCTTTTGAATTTAATCGATTATGAATATTTTGCATTTTTAAATCAAGTCCAGCAATTGTTTTTGCACATTCTTGCAATTCTTCTTTAATATCTTCAGGAACATTATTATCTGTTTTATATTTAAGTTTATGTTCCAATGAAGCCCAAAAATCCATTGCAATTGTACGTAGTTGCACTTCAACATGAATTGGTTTAGGTCCTTCTGATAAAAAGATAGGTACTTCTAAAACAAGATGTAAAGACATATATCCACTTTCTTTAGGATTAGCAATATAATCTTTTACTTCAACTAAACGAATATCATCTTGGTCTGTAAGTAATTGTGCTACTTTATAAACATCATCGACATAATTACAAATAACACGAATCCCTGCAATATCATGAATATTTTCTTCTAAAGAACGTTCTGTTACAGGAATGTCTTTATTGATTGCCTTTTTTAAAATACTTTCTGGTGATTTTAAACGTGATTCAATATGATGAATTGGATTATGATCATGTTTCACTTTAAATTCAGCATCTAAT
>UQVG01000121.1 GCA_900544435.1 uncultured Erysipelotrichaceae bacterium
GTGGGACATTATCAAATTGGATATATTAAGACATTATCATTTTCGAATCAGAAAATAATATGATTTTGTCGTATTATTTTGTTGACATTGACATGTTGATTTCATATAATTAAAAAGGTTTCATAGGCAAAAACCTTTTAAAGTCCCCGGTAAGGATAAACAAAGGAGAAAAGAAAAAGATGAGACAAACAACAATGGCAAATGCTGCCACAATCGAAAGAAAATGGTATGTAGTTGACGCAGCTGGACAAACATTAGGTCGTTTAGCTTCAGAAGTTGCTACAGTGTTAAGAGGGAAAAATAAACCTACTTACACACCACATGTTGATACTGGTGATTATGTAATCATTATCAATGCTGACAAAGTAGTTATGACAGGTAAAAAATTAGAAAACACTAAATATTACCGTCACTCAGGATGGTTAGGTGGTCTTAAAGTTAAGACAGCTAAACAATTCTTAGAACAAAATCCAACAGGATTTGTTGAAGCAGCAGTTAAAGGTATGTTACCACATAACACTTTAGGTAGAAAACAAGGAATGAAATTATTTGTTTATGCTGGTGATAAACATCCTCATGCAGCACAAAATCCAGTAGAAATGAAAGTGAAAGGGTAAGGTGAAAGATAATGGCAAACGTACAATATAGAGGAACAGGTAGAAGAAAATCTTCTGTAGCACGTGTTATCTTAACACCAGGTACAGGAAACTTCGTTATTAATGGAAAAGAAGCTAGAGAATATTTAGCATCAGACGTATTAAACATGATCGTTAATCAACCATTAGAATTAACAAACACTAAAGACAAATTTGATGTAACTGTTAATGTTTATGGTGGAGGGTACTCAGGACAAGCTGGTGCAATCCGTCATGGTGTTGCTAGAGCTTTATTACAAGCTGGTGACGATTACAGACCAACATTAAAAGCTGCAGGATTCTTAACTCGTGATTCACGTGTTAAAGAACGTAAAAAATATGGTCTTAAAAAAGCACGTCGTGCTCCACAATTCTCAAAACGTTAATTTATACGTTTATTCGGAGAAATTCAAAAAACTCAAATCGACATTTCGATTTGGGTTTTTTTGTGAAATAAAAACCACTATATTAAATATTGTTGCTTTCGGACGTGATATGAAATAAAATAAGCTATAAATAAAAAAAGATGTCTAAAAATAGAATGCTAAATAAATGAGGTGAAATTTTATAAAATGACTAATTATAAGAAAATAGATATTGATAATTGGAATCGTGCAGAATTATATAAAGAATTTATTCAAATGAGAACATCGATTTATGATATGACAGTTAGAATGGATGTTACACATTTAGTTAATTATTGTAAGGAAAACAATCAATCTTTCTTTGCTGATTTTCTATATATTGTTTTAAAGGAACTTAATAATATACCGGAATTTCGTATGAGAATCATTGATGGCGAACCTTGTGTTTATGATAAAGTAGGGTGCAGTTTTACGGTTGCTAATAATTTTGATTATTTTGTTAATCGAAGTTGTGAATTTGAAAAATATCATACTTTCTATGAAAGTGTATTAACTATTATTAATAAAGCAAAAAACGAAAAAAATATTCATCCAGAAAATACTGATCTTGAAAGAACAGATCTTATCTATTTTTCATGTATTCCATGGATTGATTATCAATCTATGACTTTACCTGTTATTACAACACCTTTTGGAAGTGATGATCAAACGTATAATATTATTCCCTGCATTGGTTGGGGCAAATACGTTAAAGAGGGGCAAAAATATAAAATGTCTGTTCATATGAAAGTCAGTCATGCTTTTATTGATGGTAAACCACTTGCAGATGCTTTTAATAATATTCAAAATGCATTAAATATATTTTCTTTATAAATGGTATTATTAACATAAAATTCTACTTTTACAATTTTAAGTGTGGAATTAGAATGGTGTTTGTGATATTTTTTTTATAAGATATTAGAGGTGTTTAAACTTTGAAAGAAGATTAAACGCTCTTTTTTTTAATTGAATTTGTTTGTTAAATATATGGAAAAGCAAGAAATATTTTCTGAACATACAGAGGATGAAAATCTACACGGATATAACTATTCAGAGATTTATGTAATGTAGAGTTGTTACGAGCGTTTAATTTTAGTATGAAATTAGTGATATGAGTGATTTTGGCAATACATCTTGTATGCAACAAAATTGCTTGAATATCCTTGTTTTATAAGGATTTGGAATTCTCAAAACGTTAGTAATAACTTTTATGAGATATCTAGAGAAGCATTTGGACTTTGTAAGAAGTTTAGATACTTTTTTATGTGATAATACAATAACTTATTTAAGTAATATGTTATAAACAAGTTGTTGTTGAACTTATTTAAGTAATGTGTTATAAACAAGTTGAGGTGATACTATGGATTATAATTTTTCAGATGATTTAAAAGCAATAAGAGAAATATTAGGTTATACTCAGTTTGAAATGGCTAAACAAATAGGGGTAGAACAGGTAACTATTTCGCGAAACGAACTTCGTAAAACAAAGCCATCAAGTCAGTTGATGGATCGAGTATATAACTTTGCTTTTGATAAAAAAATACAATTAAATCGATTAAAAGAAATGCTATGGATAGAAAAATTACCTTTAAATCATAAATTGCTTTTTCATGGAGCAAAGGGAACTATAAAAGGATCTATAAATACATATGTAGGAAGAATAAATAACGACTTTGGACAAGGATTTTATACTGGAGAAACTTATGTACAAGCAATATCATTTGTTTCTGGTTTCGAAGGATCCTCTGTATATTATTTGGATTTTGATAATCAAAATCTTAGATGTAAAGAGTATTTTGTAAATCAAGAATGGATGATGACGATAGCATATTATCGAGGGGCTTTAGAAAATTATAAGAATCACCCGATTGTTCAAAAAATAATAAAAGATTCAAGAAATTGTGATTATATTATTGCGCCAATAGCAGATAATAGGATGTTTAGGATTATTGATTCCTTTATTCAAGGAGAAATAACTGATGAACAATGTAAACATTGTTTAGCTGCTACAAATCTTGGAAAACAGTATGTTTTTGTGAGTGATTTAGCTATCTCTCAATTAAAAATTGTGGAACGTGTATATCTTGCTGATAATGAGAAAAACTATTATAAAGAGATGAGAAGTTCTGATTCTAAACTGGGTGAGGATAAAGTAAAATTAGCAAGAATACAATATAGAGGAAAAGGTAAATATATTGATGAGATTTTAGTTTAAGTAGGTAAGGTGAATATCATGAAAAAAATGGATAAAGATGGTTTGTTATTATGTGATTTGCAAGGTAATACTTTTGAACTATCTCTTGAATTAACTGCAACGAGTTCAGAAATATTTATGCGAAGATTTATGTATAGTAAAGTCGCAAAAACGCTGGATAATGAAAGTGTTTTACAAATGAATATACAACCAAAAGATATAATTAAACGAATCGAAGAGGAATATAAAGAATCAAAATATGGATCAGTAAAGTATACAAAAAACGAAATGTATTGGATAGGATATTTATATAGATATTTCTCATATACATATGAGTTACCATCAACTAGAGTTTATAAAATTGTAAAGCCGAAAGAATTAAGAGGATTATTTTTGCCATATCATACACTTAGTATTGAACAGGCGATAGAACGTATATTAGAAGCAAAAGGAATAAAATTAAATCAAGAGGACGAAATAAATAGACAATTCGAAATCTATAAACGAATAAGAGGCAACCATTGATATTAAATTTAAATATGATTTAAAAAAGTTATACTTATATTGTTAATGCAACAGGTAAGGGATAAAATGATATGCAATGTTCGATTTGTTTTGAGATGAACTAGTATATATAAAATATGTAATGCTATAATTTGTTTACAAATCGGAGAACAATTGCATCAAAATGAAAAGGTAAGGATTCAACAATCCTTACCTTTTCTAATGCCTAGAATTTTTACCACTTTGAAACAAATTCTAGTGTTTTTACGAGTGAGTCCATTCGTGCTTTTCGCCCGTTTTCTTTATTTTTTCCACGGTCACCTTTGAAAAATTTTGTACTTCTTAATTCCATTGGGACAAATAGATGACTCCCATAATCATAACTTAAATGTTGATATAAGTATGGAAACTTTTGCTCATCTAATCGTTTCATAATTTTCTTTGCAGCAAGTTCTGAGGGCCACATATTATCCATTTTAGATGAAATAAGAAGAATAGGACCTGTTATTTTTTCAACTTGAATGACGGCTTCTGGATTTGGATGTTGAATCACAGGTTCATAAAGATCACACATTGTTATGTCTTTTATTTGAAGGCTTTTCCATAAGATGTGACCCATTGGGAATTTTTCTTGTTCAAATGGAGTATAAGGAAGTGTTTTTCCATGAAAACTCCAACTACTTTGAGGCTTAAAAACAATTCCTTTTTCTTTCGCAAATCCCTGACATACTGTGCTCATAGGGGCTACAGAGATGACGGCGTTAACTATTTCAGGTAGAAGACTTCCTGCAAGTAGTGCAAGTTCTGCTCCTTTTGAAATTCCCCAAAGTCCTACTTTTTCATAGCCTAGATTATGTAAATGTTTTGCAGCGACTTCTATTGTATCAATAGGAACATTAACGAATTTATCTGGTAATCCTTCTTCTCCTACATAAGCTATTGCGAGTGTCGTAAGTCCATGTGATTGAAAAACACTTGCTAGTAATTTAGACATTTCACATCCGCCATCACTACCACTAAAACAAATCAGTGCTTTTCCTGGATATTTATCTTCTACTGGTCGAAACAATTCCCCATGAAATCCATCTATTTTGACATGATAAATGCTATTTTCTTTATTGGACATATTTCTTTTCTCCTTTCTTTATTTCTGCTTCTTTATTTAAAGTTATTTAAACACATGATGATAAAGTTAGACATTAACTGACAGTAGTCATCATAATAGATTTCTAAATTTGCAAGAGCCATAGCATCTTCTAATAACTTTGTTCCATGTGTATGGGAATCTAATCCACACGCATGATACATTAAAGTTAAAAATAACATTTTTACTTGTTTTGATGAAAGATGTGGACATTGAACTTGCAACAATTCAAAGAAATATTCTCTTTGTTTATATGATTTTATTTTAAAATCAGCAAGTTTTTCAACCGAAACGTTGGTTTCAATAATACTTGCAAGAATATTATGATAACGCAAATAAAGACGATGTTGATCAAAACATTGACTAAGTTTATTCGCAAAATAAACTTGGTCTATTTTTTTAAATTCAAAAGATTCTTTTAGAGAATCAATGAATTCTTCTTGTTTTGAAAGGTAGATTTCCAAAAAGATTTCTTCTTTTGTATTAACGTATTTATATAAATTACCTCTAGACCAAGTTAAAGCCTTAGCAATAGTTGTAAGGGTAATATCGTGATAAGACTGTTTTAAGAATAAATCATTTGTTACTTCCATGATTTGATTAAAACGTTCCTGCTTCTTTTCAGGACTTCGTGCACGTGTGTTATTTAATTCCATTTAAGTAATCTCCTTTGTTTATAGAATATCATATTAAAAAAGTATTGACAAGTGACGAATCGTCACTTAATATATAAGTAACGAAATGTTACTTAAGGAGGAAACAAAAAATGGAAAGAAGAATTGGATTTATTGGACTTGGAAACATGGGATATCCTATGGCAGAAAACTTTTTAAAGAAATTTGGACAAGTTATGGTTTATAACCGTAGCCAACAAAAATGTTTAGATTTACAAAAAGAAGGAGCAAGTATTGCCTCAAATTTAAAAGAATTAATGGAAAATAATGATATTATTGGTTTATCATTACCTGGACCTAAACAAGTTGAACCTGTTGTTGAAGAATTGCTTGAAAATGGTAAAGAAGGACAAATAATCATGGATTTTAGTACGATTTCTCCTGCTTTAGCAGTAAGTTTATCAAACAAAGCACAAGAAAAGGGAATTTATTATTATGATATGCCAGTAAGTGGTGGACCAGCAGGTGTAAGAAATGCAGCTTTATCTATCATGATTGGTGCAACTCAAGAAGAAATTGAAAAGAGTAATTTGATGCCTTATTTAGAAACAATTGGTAAAACGTTCCATTTTATTGGTGGTAGAGGAAATGGGCAAGCCATTAAAATTATTAATAACTATATGGCTTTTGCAACACAAGTAATCAATGGAGAAGCTCTAGCAATGGCTGATGCTTTAGGAATTGATGAAGATACTTTCTATAATGTTGTAACAACAAGTTCAGGTAATAATATGATTTTAAAAGGAAAAATGAATAAGGTTAAAGAAAAAGATTATCAACCAGGTTTTGCTTTGGATTTAGTTGTCAAAGATCTTGAACTTGCAAGAGATTGTTGTAATGATTTACAAATGCCAAACTTTACTTTAAATACAGGATTACAAATGTATCGTTTAGCACAAAGAAAAGGTTGTGGCGCA
>UQVG01000122.1 GCA_900544435.1 uncultured Erysipelotrichaceae bacterium
TTATTAAAAATGATAATAAGGAGACAACCTAAAGAAACTATCATTCCTGCTATATTTCCAATATTTAAGATTCCTTTTAATAAAAAAGGAAGTAAAAAAATAATAAAACTTATGATAAAAAATATCAGTAATAAATATTTTATAATTTTCATTGTTTCACCTACTTGGATTCATTCTAACAAAAAATAGAGATTTTGACATCTCTATTTAAAATATTGATCTATTTTATTTTTATTTAGTTCTTCACCGATAACAATTATGACATCTTGCCCTTGATTGATTTCTTGTATAGAGGTATTTTCTTGAGTCATATTGATTTCATACCAGTGTTTTTCTTTTTGATAAAAACCTTTAACTCTCATGACATGACCACAATCTTGATCTTTAAATATATGGTTTATTTTTTGAATAAATTCATCTTGATTGAATCTATTATTCATATAATAAAGAGATTGAAAAGTATCATTTTGGTTAAACCATAATTTTTCAATATAATCATTTGTATATTGACTATTTAATAATTCTTGATAATCTTCTTTGGTCATTTCATCCCATTTTTTAATTTTTAATCTTTCTTGTGGAAGAGGTTTTCCATGGAATAAAGCAAGTGCATCATTCATTTGTTGAATTGTTTCTACAATTCTTTCTTTACTTGTAGTATCTACTTTACTTAAAATAATTTTTCCTGCACTTACAATTTGGCTTGCAAGTAAATAAGAAGCTTCTTTAGATAAATTCTTTTCTAATGAAGCATCTACAATTGCAAATACATTTCCTATTTCATACCAATTTGTAAGAGGTTCTTCATGTAAAACATCAAAAAATTCTTCTACATCAAAAATACCTGATGGTTCTACCAAAACACGATCAAAGCCTCTCATTCCCATAGATATCAATTTTGTCTTAAAACGTCTTTGATGACAATCCTTATCACAAGCTCCCGCTACCATTTCTAATTCACAATTTTCTGATTCTAAATCTTGTAATAACATCATATCAACATTAACTGCACCAAAATCGTTTTCAATAATTCCAATTCTATATCCTTGATCAATTAAATATTGAGCATATTTTTTTATGAAAGTTGTTTTACCAGATCCTAAAAAACCTGTTATTAAATCTACTTTTACCATAATCTTCACTCCTTGATTTTATTATATATCTAAAGAAAAAAAAGTCTAATAGAAAGACTTTTTAATCTGTTCTTAATGCTGTTACAGGATCTTCTTTCGCTGCTTTTTTAGAAGGAATAATTCCTCCAAGTAGAGTTAAAATCACACTTAAAATAATTAAAACAATTCCTGCAACTGGTGGTAAAGAAGCATTAACAGCTGTTGTATCTGCAATATTGTGAATAACAATATTAGCCGGGATAAGAGCGAGTAATGTAATAATAATTCCAATAAGACCCGCAAATAATCCAATAATAAACGTTTCAGCATTGAATACTTGCGAAATATTACGTTTAGAAGCTCCTATGGCTCTTAATATACCAATTTCTTTTTTACGTTCTAAAACACTAATATACGTAATAACACCTATCATAATTGAAGAAACAACCAATGAAATACCTACAAAGGCTACAAGGACATAACTAATGACATTAACAATATCAGTTACTGAAGACATTAATGTTCCCACAAAATCTGTATACGTAATGACTTTGTCTTCTTGATTTGTTTTTTCCATTTTATGATTGTACGTATCTAAAAAGTGAATCACTTTTTCTTTGCTTTCAAAGTTTTTAGGATAAATACTAATACTTGCTGGTTTTTTAAAATCAGCATATCCTAATTTCTTTATATTATTATCATATGAATCTTGTTCACTTGTCATCATTGATGAAATAATACTCATAAAATCATTTTCATCACCACTAAAGCTCATTGCTTCGGCGAAAGCATGACTATCAAATTGAAAAGCATTTGCCATTGAAGAGCTCATAGACATCATACTTTTTTGAATGCCTCTTTGTAGAGAAGATGATAAATTTTGCATAGATGATTGCATATATTGAGACATAATTTGAGAAATTTGTGCTTCTATGTTTGTTGATTGTATAATAGATGTCATTTCTTGAGTTAAAATATTCTTTGCTTCTTGAGAATTTAAATAGCTCATTAAATACTCATTTATTTTTGTAATATCTAAATCATTTTCACCTAATTGTTTTTTATAATCATCTAAGACTGCGTTGATAATTTGTTGCATTTCATTTTGATCAATACCATCTTCAATATATTTCTTTATTTGTTCTTCTATAACTTGACGTGCATGATCTGTTTGTAAGTAATTTATAAATTCTTGTGTAGCTTGATTAATATTTACTTCTGGATGATTTTTTTCATATTCTAAATAACCATTTAATAAAGACTTGGCTAAATGATTAAGTTGGTCACTTGAAACATTAAATTGGATTTGATTAAGTATTTGATTCATATCTAATGTTGGAAGTGATAGATCTGTCAGTTCTTGATTTAAATTTGTAAAGTCTAATTGTAAAGCTTGTGTATTGAATTTAAATGCCGATTGCATTTTATTTTGATCAATTGTAAATAATGAACTTAAATCAAATTGTGAATTTTTTTCTTCAAAAGCATTTCCTGTAAAAATATTCACATTTTTATTTTTTAATTGTTCTTGAACAATTTGAGTTGTAGATGACTTTTCTATAATATGTTGTACAAGTGATGATGGATAATAAATTCCTGTCGATAACATAGTTGCTGTTTGATCATCTTTAGGTTGAACAATTCCTACAATTTTTAAATCTTCACCATTTTGAACAAGTTGATTCATATATGTTTGATCATTAGATTTGTCTTTATATACATGATATTGTTCATCATATTCATAATAATCCGCCGATTTAACAAGTTTGAATTTTTTATTTAAGATATCTTGATAACTATAATCATCCTCTTTTAATGTCACGTCTACATCTTCTTCATTAGCAAACTGTTGCACCATTTGATCTAATTCTGATGAATCTCTTAAACCAAGTGTATAAGCCATCATATCACTTATCTTTCCAGAGGAAGTAAGAACAACAACACATTCATTATATTTTTTTGGCCAATGACCTGCTTTTATATCATATTGTCCACTAAATAAGTTTGTGTTTTTAGGCATGGATTTAAAGACATCTGTAGACATCATAGAAGACATCATATTATTTGAACTTGTGGATGAGCCCATTCCTAGGGAACTAAATGTTTTATCAGGATTAACTTGTCTATAAGTATTATCTTGATAGCGATATATTTGTGGTGTCACATTATAAGTATATTCGATTGCATTAGAATAATTTTTTAATTGTTTTTGGTTATTTTGAATATAACTCTTTAATGATTCTAGATCATTTGATCCAATTTTAGAAAACATTGTAGTCATCATATTAGCTACTTGAATATCATTTTTAGAAGATTGTTTTTTATCTTGACTATCATCTACTAACATTGATGACATATCTATACCAGTACTTGTAATTTGTAAAGGATATTCTGATAACGTATCTTCTTCAATTGTTTGAATATACGTATTAACACCATTAGATAAAGATAATATAAGAGCTATTCCTATAATTCCTATAGAACCTGCAAAAGATGTTAAAAAAGTTCTTCCTTTTTTAGTTTTTAAATTATTAAAACTAAGAGATAGTGATGTAAGTAAAGACATAGAAGTTTTTCCCATATTACGATGTTGTGGGAGAAAACTTTCAACATGATATGGGTTTGTATCATCTAAAATAACTCCATCTTTTAATGTAACAATACGTGTTGCATATTCTTTGGCAAGTTCTGGATTATGAGTAACCATGACAACAAGTCTGTCCTTAGCAACTTCTTTTAATAAATCCATAACTTGTATACTCGTTTCACTATCTAAGGCTCCTGTTGGCTCATCAGCCAACAAAATATCAGGATCATTAACCAATGCTCTTGCAATAGCAACACGTTGCATTTGCCCTCCTGATAATTGATTAGGTTTTTTATGAATTTGTTGTCCTAATCCAACCTTAGTAAGAGCATCAATAGCTTTTTCTCTTCGTTGTGTTTTAGAAACACCAGAAATAGTCAGTGCAAGTTCAACATTTGATAAAATAGTTTGATGTGGAATTAAGTTATAACTTTGAAAAACAAAGCCAATTGTATGATTACGGTAAGAATCCCAATCTCTATCTTTGTATTTTTTTGTAGAAATACCATTAATAATTAAATCTCCGCTATCATATCTATCTAATCCACCAATAATATTTAAAAGTGTTGTTTTACCAGAACCACTTGGACCAAGTATAGCAACAAATTCATTATCTCTTAAATTAAGGCTGACATGATCCAATGCTTTTTGAATAAAGTTTCCCGTTTTATATTGTTTACAGATATCTGTTATTTGTAACATCTTTTCCCCTCCATATAGATATGTACATACTATCAAATAAATTTGAACTTATTATTAATAAAAAACGCAAAAAAAAAGAACTGGCAACGAGCTATTTTCGCACAACGTACTATCTTCGCCGCGATGATGCTTAACTTCTGTGTTCGGTATGGGTACAGGTGTGTCCATCATGCTATCATTACCAGATCTTCTCTTTCAAGTATCCTTCAGGACACTCAAAACCAGATAGTAGTTCTTTCTCTTCAAGCTCGCTTGCCTTTTCGGTCAAGCCCTCGACCTATTAGTATCAGTCCGCTTAACATGTCACCATGCTTACACTCCTGACCTATCTACCTTATCGTCTTTAAGGGGTCTTACTTGCTTGCGCAATGGGAAATCTCATCTTGAAGTGGGTTTCACACTTAGATGCCTTCAGCGTTTATCCCTTCCGCATTTAGCTACCCAGCTATGCCACTGGCGTGACAACTGGTCCACCATTGATGCGTCCATCCCGGTCCTCTCGTACTGAGGACAGCTCTTCTCAAATTTCCTGCGCCCACGACAGATAGGGACCGAACTGTCTCACGACGTTCTGAACCCAGCTCGCGTACCGCTTTAATGGGCGAACAGCCCAACCCTTGGGACCTACTTCAGCCCCAGGATGCGATGAGCCGACATCGAGGTGCCAAACCTCCCCGTCGATGTGGACTCTTGGGGGAGATCAGCCTGTTATCCCCAGGGTAGCTTTTATCCGTTGAGCGACGGCCTTTCCATTCAGCACCGCCGGATCACTAAGCCCGACTTTCGTCCCTGCTCGACTTGTGGGTCTCGCAGTCAAACACCCTTTTGCCTTTGCACTCTGCGCTTGGTTTCCATCCAAGCTGAGGGTATCTTTGGGCGCCTCCGTTACTCTTTGGGAGGCGACCGCCCCAGTCAAACTGCCCGACTGACACTGTCCCGTCAACGGCTTACGTCGTCCGGTTAGAAATCCAATACAACAGGGGTAGTATCCCAACAGCGGCTCCTTGAATACTGGCGTATCCATCTCATTGCCTCCTACCTATCCTGTACATGCTGCATCAAATCCCAATATCAACCTGCAGTGAAGCTCCATGGGGTCTTTCCGTCTAGTCGCGGGTAACCTGCATCTTCACAGGTACTAAGACTTCACCGAGTCTACAGCTGAGACAGCGCCCAAATCGTTACGCCTTTCGTGCGGGTCAGAACTTACCTGACAAGGAATTTCGCTACCTTAGGACCGTTATAGTTACGGCCGCCGTTTACTGGGGCTTCAGTTCAGGGCTTCACTTGCGTTAACCCCTCCCCTTAACCTTCCAGCACCGGGCAGGCGTCACCCCCTATACTTCGCCTTGCGGCTTAGCAGAGAGCTGTGTTTTTGGTAAACAGTCGCTTGGGCCGTTTCACTGCGGCTCATATCTCTATGAGCACTCCTTCTCCCTAAGTTACGGAGTCATTTTGCAGAGTTCCTTAGCTATAGTTCTCTCGCTCACCTTAGGATTCTCTCCTCACCCATGTGTGTCCATTTTCGGTACGGGTTGCATATACTTATGTTAGAAACTTTTCTTGGAAGCTCGTCCACTGACTTCCGTACTCGCCGTAGCTTTCCGTTCGCATCACGTCTTCGCGTTGTGGATGGCGGATTTGCCTGCCATCCCGCTATCTCGCTTGCACCAGCTCTTCCAGCCGCTGGCTTCAGCTTTCTCTCTCCGTCATTCCTTCACATATATACAAGTACAGGAATCTCTACCTGTTGTCCATCGACTACGCCTTTCGGCCTCGCCTTAGGTCCCGACTTACCCAGAGCGGACGAACCTTCCTCTGGAATCCTTGGGTTTTCGGTGCGTGGGATTCTCACCCACGTTCCGCTACTCACACCGGCATTCTCTCTTCCATGATCTCCACACGTCCTTCCGGTCGTACTTCTCCGTTCATGGAACGCTCCCCTACCATCCCGTAGGATCCATAGCTTCGGTAGTATGCTTAGCCCCGGTAAATTATCGGCGCAGAGTCATTCGACTAGTGAGCTGTTACGCACTCTTTAAAGGATGGCTGCTTCTGAGCCAACCT
>UQVG01000123.1 GCA_900544435.1 uncultured Erysipelotrichaceae bacterium
AAGAAGCTTAACAACGAAAGTTAAACTTCTAAAAATTTATTTCGTTACAGCTCCTTTTTTATTTATGGGTATAATAATTTGACTTTTTCCATTTTGATAGTCTATAATACATTTTAAGTTTATGCTATAATAAAACAAAAAATATAAGGAGGTTATTTATGCAAGAAAAGCCAATCCATAATAATAAATATAATGGCAACAAACATAATAAAAATAAAAACTTTAATCGTCATAGATCAACACATAAAAATTATAAAAATACAAAACATAATAAAACAATGGATACTAAAGTTTATGCTTTAGGTGGTTTAAATGAAATTGGAAAAAATATGTATTGTGTTGAACATGATAATGAAATTATCATTATTGATGCAGGGGTAAAATTTGCTGAAGAAGGTTTACCTGGTATTGATTATGTTATTCCAGATTATAGTTATTTAAAACGTAATGAAAATAAAATTAGAGGTCTTTTAATTACACATGGTCATGAAGATCATATTGGAGGCATTCCTTTTTTACTACAAGTTGTAAAAATACCATTCATTTATGCCTCTCCTCTGGCTTGTGCAATGATTACTAGAAAATTAGAGGAAAAACGTTTAACAAATGCAACACATTTGATTCGTATTGATGATGAATATCAAATTAAAACTAAATATTTCAATATTGGTTTCTTTAAAACAAACCACTCTATTCCAGAAAGTTTAGGAATTATTATTAATTCTCCTAATGGTAGAATTGTTTCAACAGGTGACTTTAAATTTGATTTAACACCTGTAGGAGATCCTGCTGATTTCCAAAAAATGTCTTTCTTAGGAGAAACAGGTGTTACTTTATTATTAAGTGATTCTACAAATGCTGAAGTTCCTACATTTTCTAAAAGCGAAAAACAAGTAGCTTATGCTGTACAAGAAGAATTTAGAAAAACTGAAGGTCGTCTAATCGTTGCAACCTTTGCTTCTAATGTTCATCGTGTTCAACAAATTGTAGAAGCTGCTGTTAAGTTTAACCGTAAAATTCTTGTTTTTGGTCGTTCAATGGAAAATAATATCCAAGTATCAAGACAAATGGGTTATATTAAAGCACCTGATTCTTTCTTTATTAGTAATAACGAAGCAAAAAAATTACCTGATAATGAAATCTTAATTCTATGCACAGGAAGCCAAGGAGAAGCTTTGTCTGCGTTAAGCCGTATTGCTAATGGAACACATAAATTTGTTAAAATCAAACCTGGAGATACTGTTGTCTTTTCATCAAGTCCAATTCCAGGAAATGCATCAAGCATCAATATCGTTGTTAACCGTTTATTTAGAGCTGGTGCCAAAGTTTTAGTCAATACAGCATTTAACAATCTTCATACATCAGGACATGCCAGTCAAGAAGAACAAAAATTAATGTTGTTACTTACAAAGCCTAAATATTTCTTCCCTGTACATGGGGAATATCGTATGTTAAAAATACACGCTGAACTTTCTCAAGAAGTAGGTGTTCCAAAAGAAAATACATTTGTTTTAAGTAATGGGGATACAATTTTACTTAATAAAGGAACTGCTCGTTTAGGTCCAAGAATCCATGTAGATGATATTTATGTTGATGGTAATGACCTTTCTGGATTATCTACAGCTGTTTTAAGAGATCGTCAAATTCTATCTGAAGATGGAATGGTTTCTGTTTTAATCGCAATGGATTCTCATGAAGGTAAATTACTTACAAAACCGGTTATTATTTCACGTGGATTTGTCTATATGAAAGATAGTTTTCCAATGATCCGTGAAGCAGAAAACTTAGTTGGTCAAGCATTAAGTCAATTACTTGCAGGAAAAACAACTTTTGGTGAAATTAAAAATACAACGAGAGATGTACTTTCACAATATTTTTATCGTAAAACAAAAAGAAATCCAATGATTATACCCGTTATCATGAATAAAAAATAATGAAATATATTAAAAAGATTATTCTATGTTTCCTCTCTATTTCTTTAGTGTTATGTGTTTATCAATGGTATATTCAAAGTAAGAATACTTATCGTTTTAAAGCAACGACCTATAGTCAAGAAACATTACCTAAAGAATTTAATGGTTTTACGATTGGTTATCTTTCTGATTTAAATCTTTCTACAAAGGAAGATTTAAATCGTTTAAAAGAAGCTGTTAAAGAATTCAATCAAAAAGATGTTGACCTTATTCTTTTTGGTGGAGATATTTACAGTGATTCTTTATTTGATATAGAAAAAGTAAGTCAAATTTTAAAAAATATACAGTCTCATTATGGAAAATTTGCTGTTTTAGGAGAAAAAGATCAAAATGATTCTAATGATTGTACTAATTTATTAACAGAAGCAGGTTTTGAGGTTTTACATAATGAGTTACGAACTATATATTATAAAGATGCAGTTATCGATCTTTTAGGATTAGAAAATAGCGGGGATTGTTCAGGACTAATCAATGATGATAATAAAAATCATTTTAAGATTGCCTTAGTTCATCAACCAGATTATTTTACCCAAATAAAAAACAGTGCTGTACAACTTCAGTTATCCGGTCATACACTTGGAGGATATTATAAAATTCCTTTAATTGGTGGTATAGAGACAAAAGAAAAAGGTAAGAAATATGTTAATGGAAAACATGTTAACAATGGAACTACACTTCTTATTTCTAATGGATTTCATAAAGAATCAGATGACCAACGCCGTTTTCTAACGTATGATGAAATAAATATTATTAAACTAAAATAGAACTCATTGAGTTCTATTTTTTTATCATTGTTCCAACACCTTTTTTAGTAAAGATTTCAATTAATAAACTATGTTCTAATCTTCCATCTAAAATATGGACACGTTTAACATCATTTTGTACAGCTTCTAAACAATTTTTTACTTTAGGAATCATACCACCAGTAATAATACCATTTTCAAATAATTCTTTAGCAGACTCAGTATCAATTTTTGAAATCAATGTTTCAGGATTACTTGGATCCTCTAACACCCCTTCAATGTCTGTTAAGAAAACAAGCTTACTTGCTTTAACAGCGCGCGCAATTGCTGTCGCTACATCATCAGCATTAATATTATAAGCATGATATTTTTCATCTAAACCAATTGTTGAAATAATTGGCGTATATCCTTGGTCTAATAACGTATTAATTAATGTTGTATCAACATGTGTTATTTTTCCAACAAAACCAATATCTTCACCTTGAGGCATAACCTTTTCTACCGTAATCATGTTACCATCTTTACCAGACAAACCAACAGCATGTGTTCCAATTTGTTCCAAATGTGTTACAAGTCCTTTATTGATTTTTCCTGATAAAACCATTTCAGCAATTTCTAAAGTATCTTTATCTGTAATTCTTAACCCATTTTTAAACTCACTTTTAATTTGAACACGGTCTAACATTCTATTAATATCTTTGCCTCCACCATGAACAATAATCGGTTTCAAACCAACAGATTTTAAAACTGCGATATCTTTTAAAACACTCTTTTTGATGATTTCGTTTGTCATTGCACTTCCCCCGTACTTAATAACAACAATATCACCTTCATATTTTTGCATATATCCAAGTGCTTCTACTAAAATCTCCGCTTTATTAATTTCTTTTCTAAACTCTTGTTGCATTTCAATTCCCCCTACGAACGATAATCAGCATTGATTTTGACATAATCATAAGTCAAATCACATCCCCAAGCTGTTGCCTTTGCATCAGCAATTTTCATATCAATATTTGTTTTTACATAATCACTCGATAAAATCTTAGTCGCAAATTCTTCACTATAATCTGTAGCCATCCCATTTTCTACAAGTTTTAAATTACCAAATTCACTTTCTATATATAAATCTACTTGATAAGGATCAAATTCTTCCCCAGAATATCCCATTGCACATAAAAGTCTTCCCCAGTTAGCATCATTTCCAAAAATAGCTGTTTTTACAAGTGGTGATGTACAAACACTTTTAGCAACAACTTTTGCTTGTTTAACATCTTTTGCACCATTTACATTCACTTCTAATAATTTAGTAGCCCCTTCTCCATCACTTGCAATACATTTAGCTAAGTATTCATTAACATAATGTAAAGCTTCTTTAAATGTTTGATAATCTTCATCTTCTTCTACGATTTCATCATTACCAGCTAAACCATTAGCAAGTAATAAAACAGTATCATTTGTTGAAGTATCTCTATCTACAGAAATCATATTAAAAGTATCTGGAATAACAGATTTTAATGCTTTATTTAATAATTCCTTAGAAATATTTAAATCAGTTGTAATAAATCCAAGCATTGTTGCCATATTTGGATGAATCATCCCCGAACCTTTACAACATGCTCCAATAGTTACCGTTTTTCCTTTTACTTCAATTTCAACAGCTAAATGTTTTGGTTTTGTATCTGTTGTCATAATTGAAGTAGCTACATCAATTCCTGCTTGATGATCATCTTTTAATTGTTTTAAAGCTTCATCAATCCCTTTTTCAATTGGATCAGTAGATAATTGTTTACCAATGACTCCTGTTGAACAAATCAACACTTTTTCTTTTTCTACATTTAAAGCATTTCCTACAATATTTGCGAATTTTTCATTTGCTTCTTCACCAAGTTTTCCAGTACAAGCATTGGCAATCCCACTATTAATCGCAATAGCCTTTACTGTATCACTGTTTTCTACAACTTGTTTATCCCATAAAACAGGAGCCGCTTTTACCATATTTGTTGTAAAAGTTCCTACTGCTTTTGCTTCAACATCAGAAACAATTAAAGCAAAATCTTTATTTCTCTTTTTAATACCAATATGTAATCCAGCACCTTTATACCCTTTTGGATTAGTAACTGTTCCATCTTCTATTATTTTCATACTCTTTTTCCCCTTATAAAACTGCAGGTGCTAACATAAGACCTGTCTTTTCATCTAAACCAAACATAATATTCATATTTTGAATTGCTTGACCAGCAGCTCCTTTAACTAGATTGTCCATGGCTCCCATCATAATCACTCTATGTGTACGAGGATCTACTTTATAAGCAACATCAACAAAGTTTGAACATTTTACATTTCTTACTTCTGGAACATTTCCTTCTTTTAAGACACGTACGAAATATTCATCTTTATAAATATCATACGCTTTTTTAACATCTTCCTCACTTACTCCTTCTTTTAATGAAGCGTAAGCTGTAATTAAAATTCCTCTATTCATTGGAATAAGATGAGGTGTGAAGTTAAGTAATACTTTTGATGAAGAAGCATACCCTAATTGTTCTTCAATTTCTGGTGTATGACGATGACTTGCTACACCATAAGCTTTAATACTTTCATTCACTTCACAATAAAGATTTTGAACTTTTGCTCCTCTACCAGCACCACTTGTGCCACTCTTTGCATCAATAATCAACGTATCCATATCAATAAGTCCTGCTTTAGCAAGTGGATAAATCGATAAAATTGAACATGTTGGATAACATCCAGGATTAGCAATCAGTCTTGCATTTTTAACATCTTCTCTATTGATTTCACATAATCCATAAACAGCTTCTTCAATAAATTCAGGTGAAGCATGTTTAATTCCATACCATGATTCATATGTTTCAACATCTTTAATACGATAATCTGCAGATAAATCAATTACTTTAACTTTCTTTAAAACATTTTCATTTACCATCTTTGCACATACCCCTTGAGGTGTTGCAAAGAAAACAACATCAACATTATCTAAATATTTTTCAATATCTTCATCTACACACTTTTGATCTAATAAAGTGAAATAACTTTTATAAACATCACTATATTCTTGATCACTATATGTTCTTGATGAAACCCATTCAATATTGACATTGGGATGTGTTAATAAAAATCTTACCAGCTCACATCCTCCATAACCAGTTGAACCAACAATTCCGACATTAATCATTCTACTTTTCCCCCTATAAAAAATAAAAAGCCGTCTCTAAATAGAGACGACTGATCGCGTTACCACTCTAATTGTTGTAAGTTGACCTTACAACCTCTTTCATCTTTAAGGCAGATCTACCAAAAGATATACTTCTATTTCCATCTTTCCTCTCGTAAATGCGCTTCATCTTTACTTCCATTCCTATCTTCCATCAACATAGGATCGCTCTTATTTCCATAAAGACTACTCTTTTAGTCCTCGAGTTTAAAACCATTATATGACAATTTTCCATTTTGTCAATAATGATTTATTAAGAAAAAAATTTTTTTAATATATAATAAAGATGACATTATTTTTTTGACGTTCAACATTTCGACAAGGTTATTGCATATTTAAAAAAAGTAGTTTATGATAATAATAATTTATAAGATAAAAAACAAGGGG
>UQVG01000124.1 GCA_900544435.1 uncultured Erysipelotrichaceae bacterium
CTGTACTCAATTTATCCGAACCATACTATGCACATGTGTCAGATGGTTAATTAAGTTTGTTTTTAAATAGAAGAAAACAAGTTCACGCTTATATACCACAAATGGAAAAATACATTGCTTCTAAAGAAACAATGATATTACAAGTGATGTTTCCAGGATATGTGTTTGTAGAAACAACACTTGATCAACTTGAATTTGATGCTTTCTTAAGTTCAATGGATGAAGAGAAAGATGGTATTATTAGAGAATTAAGGAAAGAAGATGTTTCGGCTTTAACTGATGATGAAAAAGATCTTTTACACAAGCTATTAAATGAAAATGGTATTCTTGTAATGTCTGAAGGTTATAAAGAAAATGGAGTAACGGTTGTTACTGATGGACCTTTGAAAAAGTTTCAACAAGATATTGTTGCTGTTAACAAGAAGGATATGTTAGCGATATTAAGAATTCAGTTTTTAAATCGAAAGATAAAAGCGGGATTAAGAGTGAGGTAAAACATCTAGATATAGCGTAGGGATAGCCGCCTATATTCAAGTGTTTGAACATAGTTTTTTGAGTCGAATAGGGTTACTATTGGATAGGAAAACTATGTTCTTTTTTATAGTTTATTGGATATGATTTCCTCACAAAAATTGCATAAGATAATAAGTTTTAATAAGAGAATGAAGTAGTTATGAATTCTCTTTTTTTGTCTAATTTTTTAAAATGATTTGGGAGAGTGAAAATGTGAAAATTACAGATTTACGGCTAGGCTTAAGGCAGTTGGGTTTAGTGGTCGTTGATATAATTGGTATTCTTTTATCTTTGTATGGTTCATTATTTTTAAGATTTAATGGATTAATAGATAAAGATTTTTTAAATAATTTAAATCATATAGTGATTGTATTAGTAGCAGTTGATATTATTATCTTTGTAGTATCTAAGCTATATCATAGCTTATGGGAATATGCCTCTATGAGTGAAGCTAGAAATATTGTGTTTGCGACAATGTTTAGTAGCTTTATCAATATTATTATTTGTGAACTAACAGGTTATACACAACCAAGAAGTTGTTACTTCATCTTCTTTATGTTAATAACGATGTTAGTTGGTGGAATTCGTTTTTTATATCGTTTTGCGAGATTATATAGAAATTATTATACAAGTGGGAATAAAGGAAAACAATTAGATAGAGTTTTAATTATTGGTGCAGGTAGAAGTGGAGAAAAAACACTAAGAGAAATAGAAAATAGTAGTAAGGTTTCTAAAGAGGTTGTTTGTTTTATTGATGATGATAAAAATAAACATGGTAGAACATTACATAATATTATGATTTATGGTGGTAGAGATAAGATTATTGAAGCTGTAGATAAATATCATGTAGATGAAATCTTTGTAGCGATGCCTAGTGTTGATAAAAAAGAGATAGCAGAAATCTTAAATATCTGCAAAGAAACAAAATGTAAAATAAAAACATTACCTGGTATGTATCAACTCTTAAACAACGATATCCACATCTCTGATTTCAAAGATGTAGAAATTGAAGACTTACTAGGAAGAGAACCTATCAAAGTCAACCTTGATGAAATTGTTGGTTATGTAACCAACAAAGTCATTATGGTAACAGGTGGTGGAGGTTCTATTGGTAGTGAACTATGTAGACAAATAGCTGCTAGAGAACCAAAACAATTAATTATTGTAGATATCTATGAAAATAATGCCTATGATATCCAATTAGAACTTAGAAGAAAATATCCTGACTTAGATTTAAAAGTCATGATAGCTTCAGTTAGAAACTCAACAAAAGTCAATAAACTCTTTGAAACCTATCATCCAGACATTGTTTATCATGCAGCAGCACATAAACATGTTCCATTAATGGAAGATAGTCCAAACGAAGCAGTAAAAAACAACGTCTTTGGAACATTAAACGTTGTTAAAGCTGCTGATCAATATCATACAAAAAGATTTATTCTTATTTCTACAGATAAAGCAGTAAATCCAACAAATATCATGGGAGCTACTAAACGCATCTGTGAAATGATTATTCAAACATATAATAAAAAATCAAAAACAGAATATGTTGCAGTTAGATTTGGTAACGTATTAGGATCTAATGGATCAGTTATTCCATTATTCAAAAAACAAATCAAGAATGGTGGACCAGTCACTGTTACCCATCCTGATATCATTAGATACTTTATGACTATTCCAGAAGCTGTATCCTTAGTCTTACAAGCTGGAGCTTACGCTAAAGGAGGAGAAATCTTTGTTTTAGATATGGGTGAACCCGTTAAGATTGCTGATATGGCTAGAAACTTAATTAAATTAAGTGGTCATGTACCAGATGTAGATATTAAAATTGTATATACTGGTTTAAGACCTGGTGAAAAATTATATGAAGAAATATTAATGGCAGAAGAAGGTATGCAAGAAACACCTAATCATCTTATTCATATTGGTAAACCAATAGATATAGATGAAGATACTTTCTTTGATAAGTTAGATCAATTAAAGATTGAAGCATATAATGAAACAGATGATATAAGAAAACTTGTTAAAGATATCGTACCAACATATAAATATAAATAAAAAAGAATATAACCATATTCTTTTTTATTTATAGAGGGGAGATACTATGAATAGTAAATTTAAAAAGGATTATTATCGTATGACAGGAGAAGAATGGGATTTCTTAAAAGGTGGAGCTTTACAAATGCTATGTGGTCATAGATTAAGATACATGTATCATTTTAGAAAAGCTCAAAGTGCCACTAATTATCCTGCTTTTTTATATCGTAGAATAAAAATGTTTATGCTTTCACGTAAGTATGGATTAGAAATTCATCCATATGCACAAATAGGTGAAGGTTTTGCAATATTCCATCCTTATAATATTACAATTAATCCAGATGCAATAATAGGAAAAAATTGTAATATCTCTAAAGGCGTTACTATAGGCATGGATATGAGAGGTAAAAGAAGGGGTGCTCCTACTATTGGAGATAAAGTTTATACTGGTATAAATTCAACTATTGTTGGAAAAGTGAAAATAGGCAATGATGTTTTAATTGCACCAAATACATTTGTAAATTGTGATGTACCATCACATTCTATTGTTTTAGGAAACCCATGCAAAATTATTCATAGAGATAATGCAACAGAAGATTTTATTAATTTTAAAGTATAGTAAAAAAAGAATATAGCCATATTCTTTTTTATTTATAGAGGGGAGGCAAAAAATGAAATTAGTTATTTTAATCATTATACTTTTCATTTTTATTAAAATAAAAAAAGGACAAAGTGTTTATGATAACGCTATTGAAGAAAAGAATCCTTTTGAAGGAAAAAGAGTAACATTTATAGAAGATGAAAATGATAAAGAAAATGCTGATGGTAAAAGAGGTCATCTTGTTGAAATAAATCAACAACTAAGAAAAAGAAGTATCTATGATCGATATATCAAAAGAATCATAGATATCATTCTTTCCTTTTGTGGTTTAGTTGTTTTATCTCCTATTTACCTTATTATTATCATTGCTATAAAAATAGATGATCCAGGACCAGTATTATTTACTCAAAAAAGAGTAGGACAAAACAAACAATATTTCAAATTACACAAATTTAGAAGTATGAAAATGTCTACACCACATGATGTACCAACACATATGTTAGAAAATCCTGATCAATATATTACTAAAGTTGGAAAATTTTTAAGAAAATCATCATTAGATGAGATTCCTCAAATATGGGATATTTTTATTGGAAATATGGCTGTTATTGGACCAAGACCAGCTCTTTGGAACCAAGATTGTTTAACATCATTAAGAGATCAATATGGAGCTAATGATGTTAAACCTGGTTTAACTGGTTGGGCTCAAGTTCATGGTAGAGATGAATTAGAATTAGATGTAAAAGCTAGATTAGATGGTGAATATGTTGAAAAGCAAAGCTTAATTTTTGATATTAAATGTTTTTTAATGACAATTGGTGCTGTCGCAACTTCAAAAGGTGTTGTTGAAGGTGGTACAGGAAGTATGGGGGATGAGTAATGAAAATATTAATTTTAACGAATCATTCTTATATGCTTTATCAATTTAGAAAAGAATTGATTTTAAAGTTGTTAGAGGATCATGAAGTAATTATTTCAACACCATTTGTTGGACATGAAGATGATTTAAAAGAAATGGGATGTCAAATGATTAATACTTATGTTGATAGAAGGGGTATTAATCCTTTGACAGATATGAAACTTATCAAAAGATATAAAGAAATTATAAAAGAAGTTAAACCTGATAAAGTAATTACGTATTCTATTAAACCTAATATCTATGGTGGTATGATTTGTAAAAAAATGAATATTCCTTATTATTGTAATGTTCAAGGATTAGGAACAGCTTTTCAAAAGAAAGTATTAGCACAATTAGTTACAGTTCTATATAAAAATGCTTTCAAAAAAGTAAAAACTGTTTTCTTTGAAAACAAAGGAAACGCTCAAGTCTTTATTGATAAACATATTATTCCAGCTAATAAAATTACTTTATTAAATGGAGCTGGTGTTAACTTAGAACAATATCATTATCTAGAATATCCAACAAATGAAAAACTTCATTTTTTATTTGTTGGAAGAATCATGAAAGAAAAAGGTGTAGATGAATTATTTGAAGTGATTGAATCACTTCAAAATAAAAATATTGTTTTAGATATTGTAGGATTCTTTGAAGATGAATATAAAGAAAAAATAGATGAACTTGTAGAAAAGAATCTAGCTATATTTCATGGTTTCCAAACAGATGTAAGACCTTATTATCAAAATGCTAATTGTGTTGTATTACCTTCATATCATGAAGGTATGAGTAACGTTTTACTAGAAGCTTCAGCTTCTGGTAGACCAGTTATTACAACTGATATACCTGGTTGTAAAGAAGCTGTAGATGATCATATAACAGGCTATTTATGTAAAGCTAAAGATGTAAGAAGTCTTCATGATAAAATGAGTCAATTTTGTAAACTTGATAATGATCAAAGAAAACAAATGGGTATAAAAGCAAGAGAAAAAATGGAAAAAGAATTTGATAAGAAAATGGTTGTAGAAAAAACGATAGAAAGTATAGTGGAGTAGAGGAAAAAATATGACAAAAATCTTAGTTATATTAGTAACAGTAACATTACTTGCATATCTATCCCAACAACAATCTTTAAAGTATACACAGGGTGATGGCAGAAAACATTGGGATATATATTTAATAATACTGTTTATATTTTTGGTCTTATTAGCAGGATTAAGAACAAGTTATAATGATACCGTAGCTTATGCTGCAGGTTATAATCAGTCTGTGACAATAACAGAATTTTTTAAGGATTCTACTAATTTAGAGTTACTTCATAATCCGTTATTCTATGGTTTTCAAGCGTTGGTAAAAACATTCACAAATAATGTTAATGTTTTTTTTATGATATGTGCAGTAATTGTTAATTATTTTAATATTAAATTTATTAAAAGAACAGTAGATGTACAAGATTTTGCATTTAGTATGTTTTTATATGTTTCTTTGGGAACATTGATGTTATCATTGGGTGCTCAAAAACAAACGTTAGCTATGTCAGTTATAACAGTAGCTATAACACAATTATTTGATAAGAAATATGTTAAATATTATATAATTGTATTTTTAGCTGGACTTATACATTCTTATGCTTGGCTATTTTTATTTTTACCTCTTTTGGACTGTAAACCATGGTCGTTAAGAACATATATTTTATTATTTTCAACAATGTTTGTTATGTATACATTTCAAAGCACAATATCTTCATTAATTGAAGTTGCTGATCAGGTTGGAAAAAATATTTCTGTGAAAGAAGTGTTCGATGGAAATCAAATGAATATATTTAGAGTTCTTGTTTATTCTGTTGTACCAATGATAGCATTGATATTTAAAGATAGAATTAATAGTAATATTGATAGAAAACATAGTATTTTAATTCAAATGAGTACAGTAAGTTTAATGTTTATGATGATGGGAACGATGAATGGTGCCAATATGTTTGGTAGAAGTGGAAATTATTTTGAAATTGGTTATATATGCAGTTTAGTATGGATAGTTAGAAAATTATTTACAAAACAATCCGTATCTATTGTATTAATTATAGCAACAATATGCTTTGCTGGATTTTATATGTATGATAATCAAACTTTTCAATATGAATATCGAAATAAATCTATAACACGATTTATTGCTGAAGTGGTAAGGAGTGATTCTTAACATGTTAGTTTCTGTAATTATTCCTGTATATAATGTAGAAATATATTTAAATAA
>UQVG01000125.1 GCA_900544435.1 uncultured Erysipelotrichaceae bacterium
TCAGTTTTTTTATTAGACAAGATGAATGTAATGGATTATATAAATGGTATAAAATGCCTAGGTTTTTATCATGATGGATTTTTCCAAATAGATTTATCTGATAGGTTAAGAGATTATTGTATAAGAAGAATAATTAATAACAATAATAGTAGTAAAAGATATTTTTATGCTTATATTAAATCAAAAGTAACTGTTAGATCAAAAGTATCACATACTCATAAAGTTTTAGTAGAATCATAAATTTTATGAAGAAAATATTTACATGTATTATTATTATCGTTTCAGCTTTCTTGTTTTATGACATCTATAATAAATATCAAACTATACATGAGGATAATTTATACGGAATTGATTCGATAAATAATAAGTCTAATAATTTAGTTACTTTTGAGCAGACTATCTATGAAAATAATAAAGAATCTATAAATGATCTTTCAATCTTGGCTGATAAATATAAAGTTACTGTATTTAAATCGGATTTTGATGAAGAAAGAAGAATATATCAGTATTATCTTTATTCTCATGAAGATATTCAAGATTTATGCGATGTTATCGTAGATAAAAAAATTGATTTTGGTGATGTGAAACAAAAAAATTATTATTCTAATTTAGAAAAAAATAAAAATGTTGTTCCAATATTTTCGATGGGAAAAAATATGATTTTAAATATCAAACCCATATCATATTTGTATAATAATCATGATGTTGTAGGAGACTATTGCTTTATTGGTGATGATCAAGCAATAACATCATTTCTAAATGAATTAAATGTAAAATATCCCATAAAAGAAAGTTATGAAATGGATGAACATGGAAGTGATACAAATAATAATCAGGTAAGTATGAATACGACTATGTTTGTTGTCTGTGTTATTATATTTTTATTGATTATCGTTGGATGGCTGATAAAAAATAAAAAGACACATACGATCTATTATTTGAATGGTATAAGTGTAATAGAAATCGTAAAGGATCTGTACTTGAAGACATTTTTATTAGGAATGGGATTTTCTGTTTTGGTTCCAGCTGTTTTATTTGTTTGCTTTGTAAGAAAAATCAATGTTTTAACGAAGATGATGATATCAAGCTTATCTGTAATCACTCTACTGGAAATCATCAGTCTTATTGGAATATTAATCGCTATTACAGTTTATCTGTCAGTTCATTTTAAATTGGATGGTTTATATGGAAAGAAAAGTCTAAAGATTTTCTTGAATTTAAACTATATAGCCAAACTTGTATTTCTATTGCTTTTGATGCCATTGGTAGTGCAATATAACCAGATACTTATCAATGATTTTCAACATTTGCATTATGTTAAGTCTAACTATCAGGGGATAGAAGATTACATAAATATCTATACGATGGATTATCATTATCAAAATTTCGATTATAGTTTAATTGATGTCATTAATGGCAAGATGAATTCTACTATTCAAGAATATCAGAACTATTATGATCTGCTAGAAGACAATGGTGCTATTTCTTTTATGTGGCAACCATTTAAGGAAAATATTGATGAATATATTGTAAACTATCAATATTTAAAACATTTTCCAATGATGGATACAAGTGGGAAAAAACTCAGTATTGATTTAGATACAGATCATTGTTTTGTCCTTGTTCCTGAATCATTAAAAGATGTTGATATTCACCAGTTTTCACAGGAAAAAGAGATGAAGTTGGAAAAGGTCATTATAGATAATAAACAGCCTCATTTAAGAAATTTAGAAGCAAGTTATTGCGAAGAAACCAATGACAAAGCAATCTTATTTGTCTATGGAAAACGTTATCAAAGAAAAGATAGAAATCCCTATACCAATATCTATATAAAAAAGACGATTCATCAGGTTGATCAAATCGTCAAGGGAAGCCACTTTGAAGGAACAATGAAATGGTATTCTTTAGATGACTATATAAAACAGACTGAATTACGTTCGCCTTATTATCTATTTAAAAATACGATTATTATTGTATTAACAGTTTTATTGATAATCATAATCCTTTATGAAAATTACTGTTTCTATGTCAAGTTAAACATGAAAAAGGTCATGGTCAAAAAGATCATGGGCTTAAACAGATGGATGATCTTTAAAGAGTTGTATTTAGAGTTGTTAGTGTGTTATGTACCGGTTTTAGTTTTATGTAGAGAATATATATGGGTTCCTGTATTATTCTTATTGTTTGATGGTTTATTACATATCTATATGACATATTATATTTATAATGTAAAGACGATCTATTATTTAAAGGGAGGATCATAAAATGAATGCTTTACAGCTAGAAAATATCAAAATGCAGTTCAATCAAAAAGTGTTGTTTGAAAACCTTGATCTAACAATTGAAAAAGGGACCATCAATACGATCATGGGAGAAAGCGGTTCAGGGAAATCAACCCTTTTAAATATTATCGGTCTACTTTTAAAACCAACAACAGGAACAATCAATATTCTTGACCATCAAAATGTAAAGTCTAATACCAGACAAGCCATGTTGATTTTAAGAAATGATATCAGTTATATTTTTCAAAATTATGCATTGATTGATGATGAAACAGTTTATCAAAATATAGAATTGGGGTTAAAATATACAAAGGAAAATCATCAAAAAAAGATCGAATCTATTTTAAAACAACTTCATTTAGAAGAGCTAAAAAATGAAAAAGTAAGTTCTCTATCAGGAGGAGAACAACAAAGAGTAGCTTTTGCAAGAGCTTTTGTAAAACCAAGTGAAATCATCTTATGTGATGAACCGACGGGTAATCTTGATTCAAAAAATAAAATGATTATTTTAGATTTATTGAAACAATTAAATAAAAACGGGAAAACAATTATTATTGTTACTCATGATCAGGATGTAGAGTCAATTGCTCATCATAAATATCGCTTAATTAATAAAAGTATTAGTGAATTAAATATATAAATATTAATAATAATATAAAATCCTACCAAATACTGGTAGGAATTTTTAATAAATTTACTTTTCATGATCAATAAGTATTTTTAATGTTTCATTACTTTTTGCTGCTTGTTTAAATGCTTGATCAATATCTTTTAATGGATAATGATGTGTAATGATTTTTTCTACAGGTGTTGATTTTTCATGAAGTGCTTGAATACATTGTTTAATATCGACATCATTGTAGGCAATAGAACCCATGATTTCCATTTCAGAATAAACTAGATCGAGTGGATTGAAGGTACTTTCATGATGATAAAGAGCAATAATAACAAGTCGACTGTTCATTTTTGCTATTTTTGTAACTTCTGGAATGATGGTATTTGCACCAGAAGTATCAATGTATAAATCTATATTTGCAACCTTATTTCCACCGAAATTAATTAAATCATCGCCATAAAGACCTTGTAAGAATCCTAATAGATTTCCTTCATTTGCGTTATAAGGGACAGCGCCCATTTCTTTAGCTTTTGATAAACGCCATTCATTAATATCAACAACGACAATGTCTTTAATACCTTTAGAAATACAAGCAGATAAAGCACATAAACCAATCATTCCTGCTCCAAAAATAACCACTTTTTCTCCAGCTTTAGCACGACCAACATTGACACCATGCATACCTACTGAAAATGGTTCGATAATAGCGGCTTCATCAAAAGAAACGTTTTCTGGCAATTCAAAAATGTTATAATCAAGTTTTGCATCTTGAATTTGAACATATTGTGAAAATGCACCACATTCATCGCATATAGATAAAGAAGATAAACCACAATCAGGTCTTTTTGAAAGACATGGATTAGGGAAAACACGCATACCTTTTTTTATATGGGGGTCTACTTTTGAACCTACTTGATAAACAATACTACTCATTTCATGACCAAATTGATTTTCAGGATAAATACCTGCATCATCTCCTCCATGATAATAGGCTCCTACATCTGTTCCACAAATACTGCCTTTGACATTTTTTAAAATAACATCATAATCTCCACATTCTGGCATTTCTATTTCTTCAACTGAAACATTTTCAATACCATGATAAATTGCACCTTTCATATAAATAACCCTCTTTTCTATAATTCTCTAATTGCTTGCCAAGCTTGATGGAAACATTCAAAAATCTTTTTAGCTTGACGAGCATCACCAATTTTAATGACTTTTTGAGCTGAATCTTTGAATTGATTACTGATTGTGTCATTTGATTTTAAGCCAGTTGCTGATACAAGCGTATCATAAGGAATTTCTACTCTTTCTTGATGAGCATTTTCATAAATAACAACATCTTCTTTTATTTCAATAACTTTACAAGAAGTTAAACATTGAACATGTGCAGCAGCTAAATGTTTAGTAAGTGAAATTTGACTTAATGGTTCATCTTGACTAGCAATAGCTGGTAACATTTCAATAATTGTAACATCTTTACCTTCATTTCCTAAATCTAAAGCCACTTCACTACCAACAAGACCACCACCGATAACAACAACTTTATGACCAATAGGAACTTCTCGTTTAATAGCAACATCAGGAGTGATGGCTTTTTCAATACCTGAAACTGGAATAGAAGTATAATGTGATCCAGTTGCGATAATGACTGCATCTGGATTAAGTTCTTTAATTAATTCAGGTGTTGCTTCAGTATTCATCATTACTTTAGTATTTGATTTTTTAACTTGTGTTTTTAACCAATCTAAAACACGTTTATGATCTTCTTTAAATGTTGGTTTTGTTGCTTCAATAAAGTGTCCACCTAATTCATTTGTTTTTTCGATAAGTGTCATTTTATGTCCCACTTCACTACCATATCTTGCTGCTTCCATACCAGCTACACCGCCACCAATAATGACAACGTTTTGTGAGTTATTTGTTTTAACAAGCTTTAATTCTTTTTCACGACCACATTGTGGGTTGACTTCACAACGAATAGGGCATCCTGAAAAGAATAAAGATACACAGCCTTCATGACCTCTACAACATGGTCGAATATCTTCTCTTCTTCCTGCCATTAATTTTTTAGGAAGTTCTGGATCAGCAATTAAAGGTCTTCCCATAGCAATAATATCTGCACATTGATCTTCCAATGCTTTTTCTGCTGTTTCAGGTGTTAAAGAGTTAACCACGATAACAGGGCACTTAGTGACTTGTTCTTTAATGACTTTTGCAAATGGTACGACCATGGCATGTGGTTCATAATTTGGTGGAATAATGTATTGTTCCATGGTTTCATAAATACCAGCGGCTACATTGATATAATCAACATTATTTTCAATGCTTTTAGCAAAAGCAGCAGTATCTTCTGGAGTTAAACCACCTTCAACACCTTCACTAGCGCTTAAACGATAACCTACAATAAAATCATTACCAACAGCTTCTCTTACTTTACGAATGATATTTTTAGGAAAACGTGCTCTATTTTCAGCACTTCCACCATATTCGTCTGTTCGATGATTTGTATATGGACTTAAAAAACTACAAATAAGATAACCATGAGCTCCATGGATTTCTACTCCATCAAAGCCTGCCATCTTAGCTCTTAAAGCGGCTGCCGCAAAACAATCTTCAATTTCTACGATTTCTTCTTTAGTTAAAGCACGAGGTTGTCTTTGGACGAATTTACAAGGAATAGCACTTGGACCAACACATTGTAAACCAGTAGCACCTGCACTTGCTTGTCTACCACCATGAGAGATTTGTAGAATAGCATCAGCTCCACCTTCTTTAATAGCTTGTGATACATAATAGTGAGAAGCAATCATATGATCGTTATACATCCCACTTGAAACTAAAGAACTACGACTTTCTTTATTATCAACAAAGGTATTTTCTACAATAACGGCAGCTGCACCACCTTTTGCTCTTTCACCATAATAGTCTGCCATTTCTCTACTTGATGAACCATCAGGATTACTTAAACGTGTTTCGCATGCAGGCATTACAATACGATTACGCCAAATATGATTTCCTACTTGAATAGGTTCTAATAACTTTTCATAATTCATTTTATTTTCCTCTTTCCTTTTTTCTATTTCTATATGGTTATCTGTATCATTCTTTTTACTCATATGCTTTCCCTGTATCTTTTTTATTTTCCAGATATCCTCTTACAGATATCTATTACTTCTTATACGCTTCTACTGTATTCTTTATGCAGTACTTCTAACGCATGAATATTGTACCACGAATTTCCGCAACAATTTCACCTTTTTCTCCTTCTTTCCCTTGTAAATATTGAATTTAATCTGAGAAAATGATACAATTTTTATCACTTGGAGTATAGATTAGTATTCCAGATATATTAAG
>UQVG01000126.1 GCA_900544435.1 uncultured Erysipelotrichaceae bacterium
AATTTATATGCTTTTAAAAATTCTCCATCATCTAAAGAATAAAAAGCATATAATAAAGTATCCTTTCCTTTATAAGTTAAACAATAAACAAATTGATCATTTTCATAAGCTATTTCTACTTTTGTTGCATTTACTTGATACTTTTGAAAAAAAGCATCTTTTACTGCTTTTTTAGAAAAAGCTTTTCCTTCAAAAGTATCTACTTTTTTTAATTTTTTATTACATACAACATACATTGTTTTCTTTTTATTTTTAACTTTCACAATATAATTAATATGCTTATTTTGATAAGCATTAAAATAATCATCATAATCATAATGATATTGATTACAAATTTCCTCTTGTACACTTACTAAATCATTTTTTTGCTTTGTATATGGGACATGTACCCAAAGCATATAAAAACAAATATATACAAAAATAATAACTAAAAACGTTAATACAATCTTAAAACGATGTTTTCTAAAAAAAGCCTTCATACACTCTCCTCCATGCACCTTATTATACCCTTTTTATCAAAAAAGAAAAAGCCTTTTGGCTTAGTCTCTACGTTGATCATTTCCTAGAACAATTAAGACAATTCTAAGTAAAGAAAGTAATGCTGATAACATCCCTGCAACATAAGTCAAGGCTGCTGCCGTTAACATACTTTTAGCTTTTGAATACTCATCTTGAGCCAAATAACGATCATTTAAAATACTTAAAGCTCTTGATGAAGCATCAAATTCTACTGGAAGTGTTACAATTTGAAATAATAACATTAAACTTGTAAGTAATACTCCAATCCAAGCAATAGATGATCTTCCCATAAAAAGACCTATCATAATAGCAACCCATCCTAAATTATAGGAAAAATTACAAACAGGAATAATCGCATTTCTAAATGTCAAAGGTTTGTAACCTTCTTGATGTTGAAGTGCATGACCACATTCATGAGCTGCTACTGCAAGAGATGCAATACTTGTTCCATGATAAATATCATGAGATAAATGTAAGGTATGATTACTTGGATTATAATGGTCACTTAAACGTCCTTGTACCTCAAATATTTGAATATTTGATAATCCATTTTGATCAAGTATTTCTCGTGCAACTTCAAACCCTGTTAAATGTCTTCTATTTTGAACTCTAGAATATTTACGATAAGCACTTGATACTTTCCATTGTGCTAATGCCATTAATGCGACACCCACTAAAACAAGAATATTTCCTAACATATAATAAACATTGCTATAATAGTAATAATTAAACATTTTCTTCACCTCTTTTATAGTTTACATCTTTATTATGAACAGAAAATGAAAAAGATGCTTAATTCATAGCATCTTTTAATCTGTTACTAGGTTTAAATGTCACTGTTTTACTAGCAGGAATAATCATTTCTTCTTGAGTTTTAGGAGAAATTCCTTTTCTTGCTTTACGATCATTGACTTTAAAAGTACCAAATCCAGAAATAAGAACCTTATCTCCTTCAACAACACTTCTAGTAATCGTATTAAACACAGTATCTACAAGTAGTTCTGCCTCTTTTTTTGTTAAATTACGTTCTATTGAAACTGATTCAACTAATTCTTTCTTATTCATTTTCACACCCCGCAATAATAAAAATACTAGGTTAGTATAGCATCTAAAAAACGTTGTTTCAAGAGATTTTTAAAGAACTTTTTTAAAAAAATTATAAAACAATTGCTATCACATTTGATTTGCCTTTATTTACAATTTTGGACAATATATCGTGTATTTTTAAACTGGCGTTTTCAGGAATCATATTTAATTTATAATACATTCCCTCTTCAATTAAGTCCCCTAATTTTCTACCAAAAACATCACATGAAAAGATGGCTTCTTTATCATTTCCATTATGATTCAAATAATCTATAAAACTTTCAGCTTGTTGTTTTGAACCAATAATTGGTTCAAAAGTACTTTCAATATCAATCTTAATCATATACGTTGTAGCAGCTTTACTCTTCAATTTCATACCATATCTTGATCCTTGTTTAATAATCTCTGGTTTAGATAATTCTATTTCTTCTAAACGAGGAATAGCATAACCATAACCAGTTTGTCTAACCATTGTAAGAGCATTAGAAATACCATCATATTCATCTTTAATTGTCATTAATTCTTGCAACAAAGCAAGAATAGAAGAACGATCCACTTCATATCCAACAATATTTGTAAGTAATTCATCATATAAACCATTTCTTTCTTCAATACGAATAGTTGCTGAAGAATGTGATGTATCGACACTCTTTAAATAAGCTCTTTTAACAAAATCATAAGACTCTATTCCTTCTGTAATATGTTGAATATCTTTTATTTTTTTTATTTCTACTAATGAATTTTTTAAAGCTTCATCTAATGTTTGTTTTAACCAATGTTTTTGATTTAACATTGCAATATAACGAGGAACTTCTATTTTAACTTCATGAATTCCAAATTCATTGAGTGCTTCTTGTAAAAGATGCACAATTTGTGTTTCTAACATATTTGTTGTATCAATCGCTATAATTGGAACATCATATTCTTTTTGATAACTTTCAACAACATTTTGACAATGTGTACTTGAAGGATCTTTACTATTAACAATCACAATAAAAGGTTTACCTATATCTTGAAGTTCTTGAATAATTTCTTTTGTTGCACTGTGATAACTTTGTTCATCAATATCTAAAAAACTACCATCACTGGTAACAACAATTCCAATCGTTGAATGATCTTGAATAACCTTTTTTGTCCCAATTTTAGCTGCTTGATCAAAAGGAATACTTTCATTATACCAAGGTGTTTTAACAAGACGTATTCCACTGTCATCTTGATAGCCACTAGCTCCTTCTATAACATATCCTACACAATCTACTAAACGTACATTAATTTTAAAATCTTCTTGTAAATCTATTTTAACTGCTTGATTAGGAATAAATTTAGGTTCTACCGTCATAATCATTTTACCTTTTCCTGATTGTGGTAGCTCATCAATTGTTCTTATTTTTACATCAGGATCTTGAATATAAGGAATAACCGCCATTTCCATAAATCTTTTAATAAAAGTTGATTTCCCACTTCTTACAGGGCCAACGATTCCTAAATAAATATCACCTTGACATCTCTTTCCAATATCTTTAAGAATTTGTTTCGTTTCCATTATCATAACTCCTTTTATTCCAATATATTAAAAACTTAAGAAATCATTCCTAAATAATAAAAACAAAGCATCAATACAAACGCTAAAAAATCCAAGAAAAAACCTAACCATAAAGTATAACTATACTTCTTTGTACGAATACTTCCATAATATAAAGAAACTACATAAAGTGTTGTATCACTCCCTGTCTGTAAAATAGATCCCATTAAACTATATAAATGATCAACACCATAATGTTCATAAATTCTTTTTAAAATAATAAGTGAAGTTTGACTACTGATTGGTCTTGTAAAAGCCATTAATAATAAATCAAGAGGAAGAGAAAAAAAATGAATAAATAATGAACTTATAAAAGTAACAAAACTACTACTAATAAAAAGATTGACCCACAAAGTAAGTAACATTAAAGAAGGGAAAAGAACCAGTAAATACTGCATACCTTCTTTAACACCAGCTATAAATTCTTCATAAATAGGTATTTTTTTATAAGCACATTCTAAAAAACTCCATAAAATAATTATAAGAATCAAATTAGACATGTTCTATCACCTTAATAATGATAATTCCTATTAGGGTAATAAAAAAACCAATAAATAAACTATAAGGATAAAAAGCTAAAATATTTTGACTACGATAATTTTGCCTAATTGTCATCATTGTTGTTGGTAAAATAGAAAAACCTGCCGTATTAATAACCACAAGTATTTTTATTTGCAAAGGATAATGGTTTTCTTTTAACTTAGAAATAGCTTGTAAACCACTCATTGTTGCAAGTGTTCCTAGTCCCAATAAGTTAGCAATTAAATTAGAAGATAATGCTTGATAAATTTTTTCATCCTCTATACATTTTCCATAAATCCAACGTAATAATGGTTTAAATAAAAAATTTAAATGATTCATCATTCCTGAAACTTGAATAATTTTTAATAGCCCATTCCATAAGCAAATACTTAAAATAAGTGTCTTACAAAGTTCAAAAACATCAAATGGTGTTTGTAAGATAGCTTTCAGCATTTCATCTTGTTTATTGAAAATTAAACCAATGATAATAAAAAGAATAATTCCATAATGAAATATCTTATTCATATAACATATCCTTTAAAATCATTAAATAGAAATCTTTAAAATGATAATACTTCAATTTTTCTTTTTTAATATATGTTTGATTACAATAAATAAAAATTTGATCATCTTTAATCAAATAACTTACCTGTTCATCTTTTTCCTTTGAAATCCATAAATCATCTAAAAATAAATACCACTTGCCATCAATATTTCTAACACCTTTATCAAATAAAATCATTTTTTCATAATCTTTAAAACAATCTTCATATTTCTTTTGATGAAATTCAAAATCATTTCCACAATTAAAAGTCACAATAATTAAATCAATATGATTTTTAACCGCCCTTGTAATCAATGTTCTTTTAGCTTTTTTGGTATATCCTGTTTTTCCACCAACACAATAAGGATATTCTTTTAAAAGACGGTTTTTATTATGCCAATAACCTTTACCATCTAATCTTTTATACTCCTTTGTTTTTACGATTTGATTAAAAAGAGGATTTTGACAACAATATCGATAAAGTATCGCCATCTCCTTAACTGTTGATAAATTTCCTTCATCTTCTTCATCTAAACCTGATGGATTAGAAAAGTGTGAGTATTTCATTCCTAAATCTTTAGCTTTTTTATTCATCATTTCAACAAAATGATCAACACTGCTTCCAACACTTTTAGCCAACATTAAAGCACAATCATTCCCACTTCTAAGCATTAAACCATATAAAAGATCTTGTATCGTAATTTGATCTTTTATATGTATATAAACACAACTCCCATAAGCTTTATTGATTGTTTCATCAACCGTAACCTTTTTATCTAATCGACTATTTTCAATAACTAAAATAGCTGTCATAATTTTAGAAATAGAGGCTACACTTTGTAAATAATCTATATTTCTACCTTCTACAACATACTGATTTAAACTATCATAAACAATATAACTTTTACCATAAAATTCAACATTTGTATAAAGCACTTGAAACATCATCAAAAAACTGATTAATAATTTCATTCTATCACCATTATCATTCTATGTTTCTTCTTTTCATTTAACACAAATAGATGAAATACATCACATAAACAAATAACATTAAAATACCACCTATTCTATTTAACTCATGACGATGAATCGTTAAAAGCCATAATAAACATCCACTTCCTATAGCTACAAATGTATCTACAATAAATTTACTTTCAAAAGGTACTGGACAAATTAAAGAAACACCTCCAGCAATAAATAAAATATTAAAAATATTGCTTCCTACAATATTTCCAATCGCAATGCCCGCATGATCTTTTCTAGCAGCCTGTAAAGAAGTTACCAATTCAGGTAAAGATGTTCCAAAAGCAACGATTGTTAAACCGATGAATCTTTGAGATAAATGTAATTTATAAGCTATTTGAATAGCTGCTTTAACAGCCAATTGACTACCAATAATGACAAAAAAGATTCCTAAAACAATCAAAAACACACACCCTAAAAAAGAGTATTGTGGAGATACTTCCTCTTCGCTTTCTTTTTGAGATAACCAAAATAAGTAAAGTAAATAAAGGATAAACATAAATATTAAAATAAATCCTTCTTGAATTGATACAACTTGTTGACTTCTTCCAAAAATTAGTAAAACAATACTGGAAAGCAACATATAAGGAATCTCAATCAATAATGTTGATTTTTCAATCTTTATTTTTGTAATCAAAGCACTCATCCCTAAAACAATCAAAATATTTAAAATATTACTTCCTACAACATTCCCAATGGTAATACCTGCATTTCCTTTTAATCCGGCCACTAATGAAACAGCTGCTTCTGGTAAACTGGTTCCCATCGCACAAATCGTCAATCCGATAACTAATTGAGAAACATGAAAAATACTTGCTAGTGAAGAAGCACCATCTACAAACCAATCTGCTCCTTTCACTAAAACAAAAAATCCTGCTATAACAGCAATACCACCAAGCCTTGGCATTGGTTTTTTATTTACTCTTCTGTCGTTTGGAACATCTATAGCTCCATATT
>UQVG01000127.1 GCA_900544435.1 uncultured Erysipelotrichaceae bacterium
AGTTGTATTTTCATTTTGTAAAACATCTTTTGCATGATCTAATGCTTCTTTAAATGCTTTCCATGAATCTACCGTATAATCTGTTTCTTTTAAATCTTTTTTATCTGTATAAAGTTTATTTAATTCATCTTTGCTTACTGTTACTACTAATGCATCTTGTGCTTTTTGTAATTTTTCAACAGCTTGATCAATATCTTTTTGAGTAGCATATTTTAATCCTTCTGTTGTTAAAAGTTTAGTAGTTTCATTATAAATAGTTTCATAATCTTGATAACTATCTTCTGTGTAATCATTACTATCTTTTTTATGATCAATCAATGATTTTAATGCTTCTAAATCTAAATCATCATCCCCTAATTGTTGAATATTTGTTATTGTATCAACGCCAATATATTTTCCTTTTTGGTCAGCTGTATTTTCTTTTCCAACAATGGCAGTACCATTTTGATAGCTTAATAAGAATTTTCTAGACCATCCTTCTCCGCCAATACCACTACTTACGCCAGAGCCAACACCATTAATAATATGGTTAAATTTTTGTAAAGCACCCTCTTCATTTGCAAATGTTTGAAGACATGCATTTTCAATTAAAACATCCTTACTATTTGGAACTTCAATAGCATTATCTAATTGAATAGAAACAGTCTTACCATCTCCTAAAGTACCTGGTTGACCATTTTCTCCTAAAGTTCCACCTGTATAAATAAATACATTATAAATTCCTAAACCAACAGCATAATGTTTTTTAACATTGTTAGCTACTTTATAAGCAGCATATCCATTAACTGTACCATTATGAGACATCCATGTTTCTTGTGAAATAGGATCATAACATTTTTCATTTTGATAGAAATATGTGGCACCATTTTCACCATTCCATAAAGTATCATACTGATTAAAGTGTTCATTAAATAATGCATAACATGTTACATTATCACCATTGACTGTTAAACCATGATTTGAAACATTTCCATCCCAAGCAACACCAGTTCCATGGTCTGCACGCCAAATCCAGAAATGATCACAAATAACATCATGACTATTAATTTCTAAAGCATCATCTGCTGTTGTTAAAGTATCTGTTGTTCCCCCTACACGGAAGAATAAATCTTGTAAAATTGTTGGATTATTTCCATGATCTTCATGACTTCCAGTTTTTCCAACTTTTAATAAATATTTTGAATGGCTACCTGCATCAAAAATCAATCCAGCCACTCTAACACCATCAACATCATCTACTAACATAGCTGCTTCATCATTATCAGGAATAATAGAAGTCATACCACTACCTAATAAGATTGTATTAGCTTTTGTTACATGAATTGTTTTTTCTGCATGATATGTTCCTGGTGTAAAGTAAATATTTTTACCTTCATCTAAAGCTTTATTAATATCACTTGCACTATCTGTAGGTTTAGCAATATAAAATTCATCTAATGAAATAGATTTACCTGCACCCATTCCATCATTATCTTTTCCATTACCCCAACTAATACCTTTTGTATTTTTTTGAACTGAAGGAACAAATACTTTATATTCACCATCATCATCTAAATATAAGAATGGTTTTTCTGCTAATTCTTTTGTTTTTTCAATATTTGTGAAAACTTGTTGTCCTCCATCACTTGCTGGAATATTCCAGTTTGAAGCACCTTGTCCACTTAATAACTCTTCACCAGTTGTTCCATCCGCTTTTGGTAAATTACCTGCTTCAACACCTTGGAAGAAATTATTTAAAGTTGTCCCATAAGCATTACCTGCTAGTTTACTATTTCTTGTATAGAATTGTTGTCCAGAGAATGTACCAGCACTTAATTGATTACCATTATCATTAAATGATGCATTGATCCATGAATCAGCAACATATCCACCACTTGCCCATCCATAGTTCCAATCATAAGCAATTGGTCTTTCTGAATAAATTCTTCTAAGTGGAGCTGCTTGAGCAACTGCCCAGTTTAATTGATCTGGACGCCAAGAACCATTTCCTGCTTTTCCTTGTTCATTTCCAGTATTATAAACTGAAATATTTTCAGCTGATCTCCAGAAGTTACAAGTAGCGTTATCGCCATTTCCACCTAAAGCACCTGCTGGTAAATAAGCAGGAATAGCGATGTTGTTTAATTTAACATCTGTAGGCAATTTCCCTAAACCACTTAATGTTGTATAGAAACCTAAATACATACATGATGTATCTGTATAATCTCCTTTTTTAAAGTAAACTTGATATTGTTTTCCTTTAAATTGTGCATCATTTGTATAGTCATTTTGTTGATCAAATAAGTTCTTTAATAATTCATCAATTTTTTGAGTATTATCATCTGGAGAGAAAATAAATGTATTTCTACCAAATATTTCTGTTTCTAATGAAACATATTCAGATTCATCTGCTTCATCAGCGTTTTTAAAATCTTCATCTCCAAAATTTTCATTATTTAATGCTACAACTTTATAGTAGTTATTATATTTATTTTTAACATCTACTGCTTTTACTTTTGCAGAGTTTGTTTTAACAATAGCGATCTCTTTATAATCACCAAACATGCTAGTTGCACCTAAAATACGATAATGAGTCGCATTTTGTGCTTTATTGAACTCAATTGTAAATTCATCATCAGCTTGTTTTAATTTTAATCCTGAAACTGTTTCAGGTTTTTCACCAATTCTCGTTGGTGCAGTTATTGTATCTGTTTTATAAACTGGATTATCAATTAATTCTAAATTTCCATTACCACTTATAAATTTTAAATAGAATTCATATTGAGTCCCAGCTTTTAAATTTTCTACAGTATAATGATCTGTATTTGTAATAGTTGCTACCTTTTTAAATATTTCTTCATTAGAAGCTTTTACATAAACTTCAATATCAGTATATAAATTGATAGGTTTTGTCCATTTTAAATCAATTGTTGTTTGTGTTCTAGAACTTTTATCATAAGATAAATCAGTCACTTCACTTAATTCTTGACTTGTATGAATGATGAATCTTTCATTATCAGGAATTTCTTCTGTTGCTTCACAGTTTCCTTCTAAAATATTTTCATCATTAACTTTTACATAAGTTCCTAAAGCTGCATCTCTTAATGCAAATTGTCCGTTACCAAGAGGTTCAATAGCGATAGATTCCCAACCACCATTTCTTCCAATAGAACCAACTGCCGGTGTAGCACCATCAACCCATTTAGCTGAAGCAATTTGATATCCTGGTTTACTTACTGATTGAAAAGCGACAACATCTTTAATACCATCACCATTTGTCCCAAAGCTAACATTAAATTTTTCAGCATCTGTAATATTTTCTTTATCACCTGTTACATAAATTGGTGCATAATCTTCATCACCTTGATTTTTAAATGTAACTAATTTACCTGTTGCAACACTTTCAATATATGCTGTATTATCAATAATTGCTGGATTTTCAACAATTGTAAATTCAGTAGCTTGACTTACATCATCTCCTAATTTACGAATTTCTCCTTGAGCATTAACAGTTAAATAATATCCTCTTGTCATATCTCTAATAGTAGCGATACTATCACCTGTTCTTGTAATAATGTATGAACATTGTTTTAAATCATCATCATTTTTATCTCTTTGGTTTGGATCAGCAAAAATAAAATCATTTCCTTCAGAACGAATTGGATAATAGTTTCCATCTACTTCATATCCAATTTTTACTTTTACTTCACCCTTAGAGCTATCTGCTCCACTTTGATCTTCTAATTGAGTAATTTTTAAAAGCGAGTTTGATAAAACTTTTCCAGATTTTGAATAATCTCCATCTGCTTTAGTATCATTATTTCCCCAATTTATATTATGAATATAAATTGCTTTATTATTTGTATTCGATATTAATGCATATGTGTTCTCTTCTTTAAAATCAAATGCATCTTTTACTGCTTCTACAGAAGCAACATTCATCATTGAAAATATCATTGCTAGTGTAAGTATAGAAGCAAGCAGTTGCTTTATTCGTTTCATATTTTTCTCCCTTCTTATACATTCATTTTGTGATATCTATAGAAAGGTGGCCATGCTTTCTATAGTCATGCACTTTAAATGAATGCATTTCTATCACACAACATAAAATATCATAAGAGATATAATTTGAATAGCGCTTTCAAAATATGTGTAACAGGTTACATTCTTTGTAACAAAAAAAGCATTCTTTCGAATACTTTTCATAATTATTTTATTTCTTTATTTTTTATTGTTTGTAATTTTCTTCCAATACGTTCAATAATATAAACAACAGGAACTTGTGATGAAATATTTTTTGTATTTGGTAAAATCAATTTCTTTATAAAATAAGGTATTGTTAAATCTGACATTTTAGCAATTGTACTATTTGTATCATTAACAATAGAAATAATTCTTGATTGTACTCCCTGATAAAGTCTTAATTGATCAATTACTTCCTTTGTTTCACCACTATTTGAAAAAGCAATTAATAAACACTTTTCATAACGATCAGTCGGTGCAGGATAAAAAGGGTCATCAATATATTGACTATAATAACCGATATTAGAAAAAAATCTTGCTGCATATTTTGCCATAATTCCACTTTGTCCAATACCTAAACAAACAATAAAATTACTATTTTCAATATAATTCACTGCTTGATTAATATTATCTTGAAAATCTTTACCTTTAGAATATTCAAAAAATTGATTTAACATAGTAATTTCATCATCAATTTCTGGCATTTTATTGATTTCATTAAATCTTTTTAATTCTATTTTAAATTCAACAAAACCATCACAATTCAATTTATGACAAAAACGTGTAATAGTAGCCGTAGAAACATGACTTTTTGAAGCAAGTTCTCTAATATTCATATTTAAAACCTGATTCATATTTTTAATAATATAATTATAGACAATAAGTTCTGTATCATTTAATTTAGATATTTGTTCATATGTAAAAATCATTATATTCACCCTTTCTTGAAAATATATTTTAACATAAAATACATTTTCTTTCATTTCTAAACCAGAAAAAATTTTATATAACTTATAAGCATAATAGATAATAGTTTTGAAGTATTAGACAAAAATTTAATTGTTTTTATAATAAAGATAGAGGTGATAGAAATGGAATATACAACATTAGGAAATACAGATATCAAAGTATCTAAGATATGTTTAGGATGTATGAGTTTTGGTGAAGCTGGAACTTTACATGATTGGACTTTAGATGAAAAACAAACAGAAGAAATGGTCAAACATGCTCTTGATCTAGGAATTAACTTTTTTGATACATCTAATAATTATTCTAAAGGAACAAGTGAAGAATACTTGGGGAAAGCTTTTAAAAATTTAGGAGTTAAAAGAGAAGATATTGTTATTGCATCAAAGGTTTATTTTAATGAAGGGCGATTATCTAAAGAAGCTATTTTTAGAGAAATTGAAGGAACATTAAAACGTTTAGGAACTGATTATTTAGATTTATATATTATTCATCGTTTTGATTATGATACACCAATGGAAGAAACTATGGAAGCTTTACATGAACTTGTTAAGTGTGGTAAAGTTCGTGCTATTGGAGCATCAGCAATGTATGGTTATCAATTCCATAATATGCAAATTATTGCTAGAGATCATCAATGGACACCATTTTCAACAATGGAAAATCATTATAATTTGCTTTATCGTGAAGATGAAAAAGAATTAATTCCTATTTGTAAGCAAATGAATGTTTCTTTAATGCCTTATAGTCCTTTAGCAGGAGGACATCTTGCAAGAAATACTTGGGATTCACATACATTAAGAGGACAAACAGATCGTGTCGTTCATGGTAAATATGATCAAATGGAAAAACAAGATATGGAAATTGTTAAAAGAGTTGACGAATTAGCAAAAAAATATCATTGTAAAATGTCACAAATTGCTCTTGCTTGGCAATGGGCAAGAGGTGTTGCTTCTCCAATTGTTGGTGCTACTAAAATGTCTTATATTGATGATGCTGTTGAAGCATTAAATCTTAAACTTACAAATGAAGATCTTACTTATCTTGAAGAAATGTATGTTCCTCATCCTATTGTAGGTGCTATTAATGAAAATCCACCACAAGGTGTCATGTTATTAAATAAAAAATAATCATTTATATTAAAAACTGTTTGATTTAATTATTTCAAACAGT
>UQVG01000128.1 GCA_900544435.1 uncultured Erysipelotrichaceae bacterium
GTATTTACCAAAAAAAGATAATAATAACTAGGTCGAGGGAAACAGTATGATACTGTTTCTTTTTTATATGAAATATGATGGAATAGAGTTGAATCTTTAAGATATCATAATATAAAATAAAATTATTAAAGAACTTACACAAAGATTACAAATAAAGAAAGTATATTAAAGATGAAGGGAGGCATTGTTATGAAGATACTACTTGCTGAAGATCATGATCATTTAAGAGAAATACTAGAAGATTACTTAGTAGAAAATGGGTATGAAGTAAAAAGTTTTGATAATGGAGAAGATGCTTATTATTGTTTTTTAATAGAAAGTTTTGATCTTATTTTATTAGATGTAATGATGCCTAAGATGGATGGATTTACTTTATGTCAAAAGATACGTGAAAAAGAAGAAACACCGATACTTTTTATTACAGCTAAAGTACAAGAAGTTGATCAATTAAAGGGTTATGAATTAGGTTGTGATGATTATATTATTAAACCATTTTCCTTACCTGTATTACTTGCTAAATGTAAAGCTATTACAAACAGAAAACATTATCAATATGTCAAAAGAGGTATATTAAAGTTAAATACAAGAGAAAAACAAGCATATCTTAATAATCAAAATTTGAATTTAAAAATAATAGATTATAAAATATTAGAATATTTTATAAAAAATCCAAATCAAATCTTATCTAGAGAACAAATTTTATTAAAAGTATGGGGATTTGATTATAAAGGTCAAGAAAGAAGTGTTGATACACATGTTAAAATATTAAGAAAAGCCTTGGGACCTTATCAAAAGGGAATAAAGACAGTGATTAAACAAGGTTATTGTTTTGAAACGAAGGTGTTTGAAAATGGTTGATTTTTTAAGAGCGTTAAGTATTGTTTTATTATTAGGCATGTTTTATCTTGCCTTTAAAAATAAGAAATTTAAAAGATTTTTATTAATTGAAAGTGTGTTAATTATTGTTTTTATTATAGGTAGGCAGATGTACACGAGTAATCTTAATACAATGGATACTGTTATGTGGTCACTAGCAAGTGATGTTACGAATAAAATGATAACGCAAAGTGATAAAAATATTGGAAATAATATGCATGATGTACTATCTACTATTTATGATGGTAATGGTTTTGATATTAAACAAAATATAGCTTTTGAATATAAAGTAAAAGATAAATATAAATTAAATAATAAAAACTTTATTATCTTTTTTAAAGATAGTACAAATGATAAGTATACTCTTTTTAATCTAGAAAAATCTTTTAATAAAAAAGATATAAATAATTTATTAGACTTTTATAATCAAAATCAAGATGGTTGTACTATAAAAAAGATGAGTTTTCATTCAAAAGATAATCAATACATCATAGATCAAATTGTCTTTTATGATGAAAATAGTCATATGACTTATAAACTCGGTAACTCACAAGGAACAATGAATTATTATTCATGGTATAAATATCAAAATAAAAAAGCAAACGATCAAAATAGACTTGGTGATTTTGAATTAATGTTTTTTAATTCAAAACAAACACTAGAAAAGAATCCAAAAGAAAAAGATATTAAAGTAGAACAAGAAACATGTGCTATTTCTTCTGATAAGTCAAAGATATATGTTCATTATGTAAATAAAGAAAATAGTATAAAACTTAATATGTTTATCGATACCCCAAATATTGTTTTAGATAGTCTAAAAGATAGATTTATTTTAATGTTTAGTTTAGTACAAATTATTCTATCATGTATTTATTTTATATATATGTATCTTGAAAATGAAAGAGAAAAGCTTAATAAAACAAGAGATTTATTTATTAATGCCATGGCTCATGAAATGAAAACACCGAATGCTGTTATTTTAAATAGTGCAGAGATATTATTAGAAAATATCAAACCTGAAAAACAACATAAATACTTAAGAATGATCGAAGATGAATCTAAGCATATGAATAATCTTTTAAATCAAATGTTGATATATACAAGAACGACAAAGTCTTATCAGTTGCATAAACAAAATTATAATCTTTCGCCAATGATTGAAGAAGTATTAAAACATTATGATTTAGAATCAAAAATCATTACGATTGATATTGATCCTAAAATCAATATTTCATGTGATCAACAATTGATGATGATTGTCTTCGATAATCTAATCAACAATGCTTTTAAATATGCAAATAAAAAAATAAATATTGTTTATAGACAAGAAAAAATAATTATAAGTAACGATGGATCAAAAATAGAAAATAAAGATATTAATCATATATTTGAACCTCTCTATAAAGCAGATGTATCCAGAAATGATACACATTCTACAGGAATGGGATTAGCGATTGTTAGAAATATTTTAGATTTACACAACTATACTTGTAAAGTTGTACAAGACGAAGAAGTTCATTTTATCATAGAGATGAATAAGTAATAAAAAGTTTATGTAGAAATACATAGACTTTTTGTTACCTTTTTTCTATATAAAACGTATTATAAGTGAAAGAGCTCTTGAGGAGGCAGTTATGAAGATAGATACAGAACAAGTGATTGCAACATATAAAGATCGTATTTTTGCGATAGGATTAACGATGTTAAAAAATCCTGATGATGCTGAGGATGTTGTTCAAGAAACTTTTCTTAGATATCATACATATAAAAAAGATTTTGAATCAAAGGAACATATAGAATCTTGGTTATATAAAGTAGCAATTAATAAAGCTAAAGATATTCAAAGAAAGTTTTGGAAAAGAAAACAAATATCTATGGAAGATTATATGGCAACGATTCCATTTGATAGATCACAGGATGAAGAATTATTTCAAGCAGTGATGGCTTTGCCATCAAAGTATAGTATTGTTATTCATTTGTATTATTATGAAGATTATTCAATTAGAGAAATTGCTCAACAATTAAAATTAAATGAAGGAAATGTCAAAGTAAGACTTTCTAGAGCAAGAAAATTATTAAAAGAACAACTTAAGGAGAACTGGAACGATGAAGAATAAAGAAGCGTATAAACAAGCATTTAAACATGTTCACTATCAAAAAGAAGTTAATTTAAGTCAAAAAAGAATTCCTAAATCTCTTGTAACCATTATGACTTCATTCATCGTATTACTTTCTACCTTTACTGTAGCTTATGCTTTTGATGTAGGAGGTATTCAAAGTAAATTAGAAGTATGGTTTCGAGGAGAAAAAAGAAACGTTCAATATAAGGAAGAAGATAAAAATGCTTATCATTTCTATACAACAGATGAGGACGGTAATGTAGTTGATATGGGTATAAACATGGGATTTAAAGGAACACTTACAGGAATAGAACCAATGAATGGTGATGAACTTGCAGAAAGTATGAATGATGATAGTGAAATTGTTTATAACGAAAAAGAGGATAAATATTTATTCTATTATCAAAATAAGGTAGTGGATATTACGCATATGTTTGATAAAGAAAAGGAATGTTATTTAGTGATCAATAATGGTGAAAAAGATATCTATTTTGTTATTAGTTATAAAGATCAAATAGATGAGGATAGTACTATATCACAGTATAGTGATGAAAATGCAGCAGTTACACAAGGTGTAACGGTTAAAGATATTAAGGATCGATTTGTAAGAATTAAGTAAAAATGGAGGTTTCCTCCATTTTTTGATACAATAAGATAAAGGAGGAAATCTTATGGAATTACTTTTTGTTTTCGCAATGATTCTTATTGTTCTTTATTACTTTTATCAAAAAAGACCTAAAACCCATTTTCCAAATATCTCCTATCAAGATCATAAAAAACATGCAATCAACTATAAAAAAATAAAACCCAATAATAAACAACCACAAGATTTACAATATACAACCTATTTACTTTCATTAATAAATGAACTTCCTCAAGATGAATTTATTCTTATTTATGCATGTTTAAAAAAATGGGAAAAACAAGGAGAAGTTATATTAGAGGATGTTGATGGAGAACTCAATATTCATTTTAATAAAACTTATACAAATAATCTTGTTGAAGATCAATTATTCCAAATGCTTTATCGTTTAGAAATAGATCATATTGTAGAAAATGAAGTTATTAGAAAATGGATAGAAGCGGATTTTGATAAGGTGGTTCAATGGGAAAAAGCTTATCTAAAAGATATGCAAAACAAACTCAAACAAGAACATAAATTTGTAGATGAAAGATATAGTATAGAAATCTATCATGATTTAGAAAACTTACTCGGTTATAAAAAATATTTAGATGCGTATAAAGAAGTAGAAACAGAAGATGAAAACATCTATGCAATGTTATTTGGATTAGAGGAATGTCCTTATCATATGTATACTTTCTTTGTTATGGAAAATACAGATGATAAGCCAATGATAAAAAGCTCATTAAAATAGAATCAGATTTTGTCTGATTCTATTTTCTTTCATATCATGAAAGTTGTGTAAATATAAATTCTTTTTTTGATAAGATAAAAGTAAGAAAAGAGGGATAATATGTATAAAATTATAGCGTGTGATTTAGATGAAACATTGTTAAGTGATGATCGTACTATTTCTAAAGAGAATATTGAAGCCATTCAAAAAGCTAAAGAGTTAGGGGTTAAATTTGTTCCAGCAACTGGAAGAGGCTTTAATACAGTTGGTGGAACACTCAAAGATTTAGGGTTGTATGATTTAGAAAATGAATATGTGATTTCTTATAATGGTGGAGCTATTACTGAAAATAAAGGAAGTAAGTTACTTCATTTTGAAGGAATTTCTTTTGAAAAAGCCAGTGAGCTTTATAAAAGAGGTTTAAGTTATGATGTTTGTATTCACGTTTATACAAAAGATATGGTTTATGCTTATAAATATGTTCAAGAAGAAAAAGATTATTTAGCAGGTAGAATGGAAGTTACTGAAATCTTTGATGATAATATTGATTTTTTAAAGGGACAAGAAATTGTAAAAGTCTTATATATGAATACAGATTATCAGTATTTAAAGAAAATTGAAAATGATTTAAAAGAGATAACAGGTGACGTAGATGTCAGTTATTCATCTAATCGTTATATTGAATTTAATCATCAAGGGGTCAATAAGGGACAAGGTTTAAAGAAACTTGCAGAATTGTTAGGGGTAGATATAAAAGATACAATTGCAATTGGTGATAACTTTAATGATTTATCAATGATCAAAGTAGCGGGTCTAGGTGTAGGTGTACAAAATACAGTTGAAGAAATGAAAAAAGAATGTGATATTATCACTAAGGCAACAAATAATCAAGGAGCTATTGCAGAAGTAATCAATCAATATATTTTAGGCACAAATTAAGTTTTGTGCTTTTTTTCTTTCTTGATATAATGGAGTAAATACGAAAAGAGGAAGCCTATGAAAGCATTTTTTACAGAGACTATATTAAATAGAGGAAAAGCTTATTTTGAACAAAATAGAGTTTTTTCTGTCAATCAATATGATAACCAAACCTATACCGGAATTATTTTAGGAAATGAAGCTTATCATACTAAAATCACTTTAGATGAACATTATGATGTCATGTCTGCTACGTGTGATTGTCCTTATGCGATAGAAGGAAAACATTGTAAACATGAAGCAGCACTTTATTTTGCAATCGAAGAGCGTCTTCCTAAAGATGAACAACAATACTTCGATATTAATTCTTTATTAAAAGATATTCGTAGAAGATCGCGTACGAGTTATACAATAAAACGTGAATTTAATCAAGAATTTAAAAAGTATTTAAAACATATGATGCAATTAAATAAACAAGGGAATTTTCATATTACGAATTATCAAAAAGTCATTGATGAATTCTTAAGTTCTAATTATCCTAAAGATTATCGTCATGAAATACTTCATATCATGTTTCAAGGGTATTGTAAGTTATTAACGAGTGAACATAGTAAAGAATTAACAGTTCAATGGCTAAAAGAAAATATGAAATATCAAAGATATGAAAATGTTTTTAGTTATATGATGTCTGTTATTTATTTGTTAGATGTTGAAGACCAAATAGATATTATTAAAGACATGCTTTTAAATAATAGAAAACCTGATTTATTAAATACATATTTTAAAATTATCAATGATCATCATTTAGATATGAAAAAATATCTAGATGATATTCAAATTTATAATAACAATGAAGATTATATTATA
>UQVG01000129.1 GCA_900544435.1 uncultured Erysipelotrichaceae bacterium
TTTTTATAATAAATATGAAATAAATAAGAAAATATTATTTGTTTTAATCATATAGAAAGGAGAATCAGGAAATGCTAAAAAAGTGATGAGTCTTTTACTTATTATGAATATATTTATAATTAATGATTTTATTAAAAATAAAGATATAAATTATATCTCGTTACAAACATCATATCCTATAGCAACTAAAGTAAATGAAGTAACTTTTCAAGAATCAGTCATAGCATTTTATCACACTCCTTTTACTTCATTTGACTATAAAACCAATACTATACAAAACACGACACTGACAAACACATGTACTTCAAATACAGGAAATCGAATTAAAGATTTAAAACATATGATTATCGTTGGTTTTAGTCTATTAGGAATTTATTGGATCATTATGAATAAGTATATTCATTAGCTGTACGAAATATTCGTACAGTTTCTTTTTTTTTAAATAAAGGGGAGAGTTATGGAAAGGAAAGAATTTTCAATTGTTCGTTTTTTAAGTTCAAAAAGCCGTTTTGATAATATTGTTTTATTAGAAGGATTTATTGTAGGTATTTTGGCAGGAATTGTAGCTGTTATTTATAGATTATTATTATCTTATGGAGAAAAGATAGCTTATTTTATTGTTGATTATATTAAAAATAATACACTTCATTTATGTATTTGGATCGTTTGTGTTTTAATAATTGGATTTATTATTTCTAAATTATTAAAATATGAATCTTATATTTCAGGAAGTGGAATACCACAGGTAGAAGCTGAAATGATCGATCAAATAGATGAAAAATGGTATCGCGTTATTCTAGCAAAGATGGTGGCTGGAACACTTTCTATTGTTGGTGGACTATCTCTTGGTAGAGAAGGACCAAGTATTCAATTAGGGGCGATGATTGGTAAAGGATTAGCTTCTGTTTTTAAAAGAATGAAATTGGAAGAAAAGTATCTTTTAACATGTGGGGCAGCAGCAGGGCTTTCGGCTGCATTTAATGCACCATTAGCTGGTGTCTTGTTTGCCTTAGAAGAAATTCATAAAAATTTTTCTCCACTTGCATTAGTAACGGTTATGGTGGCTTCTTTAACTGGAGATTTTATTAGTAAAAATATTTTTGGGATGACACCATCTCTTTATTTTCCACTTGTTGAAAGTTTACCTTTAGGTCAATATGGATTTTTAATCATCTTAGGAATTATTGTAGGTTTATTAGGTGTGCTTTATAATAAAACAACAATGTTTACTTTAAAAATGTATGATAACATTACTTTTTTAAAGAATAATCAAAAGATTTTTATTCCTTTACTAGTATCAGTTGGTTTTATGCTTTTCTATCCTGATGTTTTATGTGGGGGACACCATATTATTGATTTACTCCATGAAGGAAATATGGTTTTAGGTTCTGTTTTATTGCTCTTGACTATGAAGTTTATTTTTTCATTGATTTCTTTTGGATCAGGAGCTCCTGGAGGTATTTTCTTTCCACTATTAGTTCTTGGAAGTTTAATAGGTTGTGGATATGCCATTGTTGTTACAACTTATTGTGGGGTACCAAATATGTACTTTAATAACTTTATCGTGGTTGCGATGGCTGGACTTTTCGCAAGTATTGTCCGTGCACCGATTACAGGCATTGTTTTAATTGCTGAAATGTGCGGAAGTTTATCACAATTTTTACCTATTGCAGTATGTAGTTTTGTTGGGTATATTGTCGCTAATATGTTAAGATGTGAACCAATTTATCACAGTTTATTAAATCGTATGATTAAAAATGGCAATCATGAAATTTCACTTGAAGAAAAAGAAATTCTTCATTATTCAATTGAACTTGGTTCATGTTGTTTAGATCAACCAATTAAAGAATTAGGTTTACCTAAAGAATGTGTCATTCTTTCAATTAATCGTGGTATTGAAGAAATTGTTCCGCGAGGAGATACGGTGTTACACCTAGGTGATCATTTAACCATTTTAGTCAATAAAGAAAATAGAGAAGTTACTAAAGATATCTTACATAAATTTTTTACATTAGAAATATAGGTGATGATATGTTTAGAGAAATGAGAAGAAAAAAACAAAAACTAACAGAAAAACAATGTTTAGCTATTTTAAGACGAGCAAAAACAGCAACACTTGCTTTACATGGTGATGATGGCTATCCTTATTCTGTCCCTGTTAATTTTGTTTATGAAGATGGAAAGATTTATTTCCATGGTGCTAAAGAAGGTCATAAAATAGACGCTATTAAAAATAATCCTAAAGTATCAATGAGTATTATTGATCAAGAAGATGTTATTGAAGAAGAATTGACAACTTATTTTAGAAGTGTGATTCTTTTTGGTAAAGCAAGAATCTTACAAGAAGATGATGAAATTTATCATGCTATTGAAACACTTGGTTTAAAATATAATGAAGATGAAGTGGCGGTAGAAAAAGAAATACGAAAAGAATGGAAAATTCTTTGTTGTGTTGAAATTACTATTGAACATATTTCAGGAAAACAAGCAATTGAACTTGTTAATAAAAACTATCAAGATCTGTTTTAGATTCTTGATAGTTTTTTTGTAAGGACATTGTCCTTATTTTTTTAATGTCTTAATTGTATCAATCAATTCTACATCTAAAGAAGAAAGATATTTAACAGCTTGTTGATAAATATCATCACGAAGTAAAGAATCAGGAGTATGGGCATCAAAGCCGATGATGGCCTTGTTTTTATATTTACTTGCAATCTTCCAAAAAGATTCATTTGGATAATGTCTGCCAGACATAAAACCTAAAAGATTGAATTCTAAAGGCATATCTTTTTCTTTAGCGTAAGCACATAAACGTGACATTTCTTCTTGATAAAGTTTAGATTCTTGATCATAGTAAACAAGATCTGGATGAGCAATATAACTATATAAACCACTATCAATAGCTTTAATACAATGATCTACATAAGCTTTTAAGTAATATTCATTGACAGGACTTCCAAAATATTGATGAAGTTCATCTGTTTCATAGTAATGATTTCCTAAAATAATATAATCAATTTTTTTATCTTTGATTGTTTTTTCAAGCCAAGGCATATATCTTTCAAAATATTCACATTCTAAACCAATTAAAATAGAAATTTGATCTTTATATTTTTCTTTAAGATAACGAATACTTTCAAGATAATCATCTAATTGACTTTCAGGCATACGCATTGTTGCTTTAAAAGAGGAAGCATAATGCCAAGGTGTATGATCAGAAAATCCTAATTCTTTAATACCTGCTTTAATGGCTGCTTTTACATATTCTTCATCTTTACCACTAGCATGATAACATCTTGTTGTATGGGTATGATAATTATTTTTATTCATGGTTTCACCTCGAAAACATTATAATACAAAAAAAGGAATATACAAATGTATATTCCAAATAGTCATTATAAGCCAAGTTTTGCTTTCATAGCAGCTAATTCATCTTCAACAGAAGCATCACCTTGTGTTGTATATTTATCAGCTAAAGAAGAAGCAGCACTTGTATGGGCATTTAATTCAGCTTCAGCTGTAGCAGCATCCAACATTTTTTCAGCTTTCTTTTCATAGCGTTCAAATGCTTCCATAGAAGATTTAGCTTTATCTCCACCAGAAACGATTTTATTAATATGTTCTTGAGCTTTAGCAGAAGCAACAGTAGCTTTAATAGCATCTCTTCTAGCTTCTAATGTTTCAATATCATTTACTAATTTATCATGCATTTGACGCATTTTATCAGCATTAGCTTGTGTAAGTTCTTGTGTTTTTTTGTAAGAAACTAAGTTATTTTCATATTGTTGTTTTTTAGCAATCAATGTTCTAGCATCATCTTCATTACCGGCTTTTAAAGCATTTTGTGCAGCAGTTGTATATTTAGTAATTTCTTCTTCACATTCTTTAACTTGTCGATTAGCACTTTTTGCATCAGCAATAATATTGGCTGTTTCTTTCTTGACTTCAGCAAGATCTTCTCTTAAATCTCTTAATGTTTGATCAATCATTTTTGCTGGATCTTCACATTTATCTAATAGTGCATTGATATTACTTTTCATAATATCGGTAAATCTTGAAATAATTCCCATTTTTATTCTTTCCTTTCTTCATTTAAGTATTTATCTCTTAACTCATCAGATTTATCAAGAGGGGTATTTAAAATTTCTATTGTTTCTTTTGCTTTTTCTTGTTCTCTTTTATATCTCATACGTAAAATATAAATAATGCCCCCAATAATAAGGATAATCCCAACAATGATTAGTCCTATTTTGATAATATCTTTAGAAGTTGTAGATTTTTTCATAATTGTTTTAGCAGTTGCATCATATGTTTTAGTAAAAACATCTACTGTTGAAAGTGAACTATCACTCCAATAACGATCTATATAATTCCAAAAAATCTCAATAGCTTCACTATCCATAATTGAAGTAACTTGTTTACCATTGACATAAGACATATATCCAATTTCATTTTGATTTAAATCTTCATAATAAACAAGTAAAAAAGTATCTTCATTATCAATATTTTCTTCATACCATTTTTGAGCATATTCATCTTTTTGTTGATCATTTACAAGACTATCATCATAACTCTTTAAATAAATATATGGTTGGATACCTGTTTTATTATAAAAGTTTTTAAGATTCTTCGAAAGCTTTGATTGATTTTCAATATATCCTAGTTCATCTTTAATACAATTATTATCATAAGCTACAGGATTTTCTATTTTTTCACGATTAATCGTAGAAGTAGGACTACTACTTTCATGAGAAAATGAAAAAATACCAAATATCAAAGCAATAAAAATAATCAAACAAATAAGCAATGTTCCTAAGCCACTTGATGAATGTGAATAATAGTTTCGATGATAACCATAATATCTTCTTCTTGGTGGTGGGGGAACATGATGATATCCATCTCCAAAAGTTGGACCTCTATTAAATGATGTATTTCCAGTAGGTCTATTTGTTGAATTACCTACATGATGTCCACCGCCTACACGACTATAATCGTGTCCGCCAGCTGAGCGATGACCACCTCCACCAGTTCCTGGTCTTGGCATAGTTTCACCTCTTTTCTTATTAATAAATATTGTACATGAAATATTTCAGGAAAGATATAGGATTATAAAAAATGATAAGATAAAAAATATATAAAAAAGTATACAATAATTATTGACACTATAGTTAGCCTATGCTAACATATAGTTGTGGTTAGCGAGGGATAACTCACAGAAAGGTTGAAGAGCTATGAAAAAGAAATTCAAGCGCAGCTTGATGGCTCTTGCTTTACAAATTAGTGTCATCGTTGCTGCAATACTATTCGTTTAATTGTCTTATGATTTATTTAACTTAAATTAGCCAAATTCCTTTTTCCTATCATAAGATTATTAAGGGAAGCAAAAGTTTGGTAAGATTACTTACCTTTTTTTGTTTATAAAATAAAAACTCTTCCTAGGAAGAGTTATTTTTGTTTCATGTGTTCTTTGATTTTATTCATTGTTTCAGTAGAAATAACATGTTCAATACGGCATGCATCATTAACAGCGGTATCGTGGGAAACACCAATACTTTCAAAAAATGAAGATAATGTGTCATGACGATCATAAATTGTGTTTGCTACTTCGGCACCTTTATCAGTTAATTCGATATAACCTTTACTATCTACGATAATATATTCATCTTTTTTTAATAAACCAATAGCACGAGAAACACTCGGTTTGGAATAATTAAGTTCTCTTGCAATATCAATAGAACGAACATCTTTATTCTTTTTCGATAAGACGAGAATCGTTTCTAAATACATTTCTCCTGATTCTTGTAAATTCATGCGCATCACCTCTTACTGTATTATATCATATTTTAACCGAGATAAGCAATGAATAAGCACGTTGTAAATTATTGAAAGAGGGTTGACATCCATTTTAAAATGAAGTATACTCTATTTGAAGTTAGAGAAGTCTAACTATATTTTATGTCTTATAGTTAGCGAATACTAATCAAATTAGCATAACCTAATGTGGTTAGCGAGGACAAATTCTTGAGGAGGTAAGTATGATGCCGTTAACAATGTTAAACATAGGAGAAACCGGTGAAA
>UQVG01000130.1 GCA_900544435.1 uncultured Erysipelotrichaceae bacterium
TTTATAAGTGACAATTGTATAAAAATACAGTATGATGGTCACGTAAAAGTAATATTGAGGAGATGGGAAAATGTTTAAAAATAAAGAAGAATTTAAATTTGAATTTTCGAGAAGAATTATTGAGTCTTATGGGCGTACTGTTGAAGAAGCTCATATTACTGAAAAATTCATGGTTCTTGAAACAATGGTAAGAGATTATGCATCAGTAAACTGGGCAGCTAGTAAAGCTGTTGTTCAAAACAATGAACAAAAACAAATGCATTATTTCTCAATGGAATTTTTAATGGGAAGATTATTAGTTAATAATATGATGAACCTAGGAATCTATGAAATCGCTAAAGAAGGTTTAGAAGATTATGGGATTAATATTCATGACTTAGAAGAATTAGAAAGTGATGCTGGATTAGGTAATGGGGGACTTGGTCGTTTAGCTGCATGCTTTATGGATTCACTTGCATCATTAGATTATCCAGGACATGGAAATACAATTCGTTATGAATATGGTTTATTCAAACAAAAAATTGAAAATGGTTATCAAGTAGAATTACCTGATCAATGGATGAAAACAGGATTTATGTGGGAAGTTCGTAAACCAAAACATAGAGTACCAGTTAAATTCTTTGGTAAAGTCATTTGGGATGAAAATGAAGGTAAATGGAAACATGTAGATGCTGAAACAATTTATGCAGTACCTTATGATGTACCAGTTATTGGAAATGATACAGTAAATACAAATACTTTACGTTTATGGTCAGCTGAACCAAGTGAAGATTTCCCAAGTAATCATGATTTCCAAAGATATATCGAAGATGTAAGAAGTATCTGTCAAAACTTATATCCAGATGATTCTACACCAGCAGGAAAAATGTTACGTTTAAAACAAGAATATTTCTTCTGTTCTGCAGGTATCCAAGCAATCATCAAAGCGCATTTAAGAAATTATCCATCATTAGATAACCTCCATGAAAAACATGTTATTCAATTAAATGATACACATCCAGTATTATGTATTCCTGAATTTATGCGTTTATTAATTGATGATCATGGTTATGAATGGCAAGATGCATGGGATATTTGTACACAAACATTTGCTTATACAAACCATACAATCTTAGCTGAAGCTTTAGAAACTTGGCCAATTAGTACAATGCAAACATTATTACCACGTGTATATCAAATCATTGAAGAAATTCATCGTCGTTTTGTAGGTTTTGCTAAAGAAGTAAGTAATCATGATCAAAACTTAGTAGATCGTACAATGATTTTAAGAGATGGTACTGTTTATATGGCAAGACTTGCAATTGCAGGAAGCTTTAGTGTCAATGGGGTAGCAAGACTTCATACAGATATCTTAAAAGAAAGAGAATTACATGATTTTAATGTACTTTATCCAAATAAATTTAATAATAAGACAAATGGGGTTACTCATCGTCGTTGGTTAGCTTATTGTAATCCACAATTAAGTGAATTAATTAATGAAACAATTGGTAAAGGATGGATCAAAAAACCAGCTCAATTAGAAAACTTAATGGAACATGTTGATGATCCAATTTTACAAAATCGTTTCTTAGCAGTTAAAAAAGAAAGAAAACAAATCTTAGCTGATTATATTAAAGAACATAATGGTATTGAAGTAGATGTAGATAGTATCTTTGATGTTCAAGTTAAGAGATTACATGCATATAAAAGACAATTATTAAATATTTTACATGTTATTTATTTATATCAAGAAATGAAAGCTAATCCAGATTTCCGTATTTATCCACATACTTTCATTTTTGGAGCTAAAGCTGCAAGTGCTTATTACTTTGCGAAAAAAGTTATTAAGTTAATTAATGCAGTTGGAGATGTTGTTAATAATGATCCTGAAACAAATAAATACTTAAAAGTTGTTTTCTTGGAAAACTATGGTGTTACTTTAGCAGAAAAAATCATGCCTGCTGCAGATGTTTCTGAACAAATCTCTACTGCTGGTAAAGAAGCAAGTGGTACTGGTAATATGAAATTCATGATGAATGGAGCTATTACTTTAGGTACTTTAGATGGAGCAAACGTAGAAATTTCTGAATTAGTTGGTTTAGATAACTGTGAAATCTTTGGTTTAAAAGATGAAGAAGTTAAAAACTTAAAATCTAATCATCAATATCGTGCATGGGATTATTATAATAATGATCTTAAGATTCGTCGTGCTATTGATTCATTAACTAATGGTACTTTCTCAAGTAATCCAGAAGAATTTAAAATTATTCATGATGAATTAATGAATAAAAATGATGAATACTTCTTATTAGCTGATTTTGAATCATATGCTAATGCACAAAGACATGTTGTAGAATTATACCAAGATCGTGCTAAATGGGCTAGAATTTGTTTAGTTAATATTGCTAAGAGTGGATTCTTCTCATCAGATCGTACAATTGAACAATATGTAGAAGATATTTGGCATTTAGAAAAATGTAAATTTTAATTAAAAAGCTCAAGGTCTTAGGACTTTGAGCTTTTCTTTAAGATATATTTACTTTTAATAAAACGATAAGGTTCCATAAAATCACGCATTTCCTTAGCGTTTACTTCTCCATGATTAACAAATCTTTGAAAAAAATCTTTATTCTTTTCTGTAACAGCTTTAATTTCATCAATAGCTTCATCTAAATGACGTTCCTTAAAGAAATTAATATAATACTCTTCTGTTTTATTTGCCATATCTTCATTATTTAATAAAACCCAATTTTCTTGATGAACAACATCAATCAAATTAATCAGTGTTCTAGCAGCTTGTTCTTGATCAATCATTTTTTTCACCTCGTTTTTTATTATAGCATAAAACATAAGTTATGTTATAATGTTAAAAAAGACGAAAAAGAGGTACTTTTATGAATAAACCAGTAATTGCGATTGTTCCTTTATATGATCAAGAAAGAGATAGTTTATGGATGCTTCCAGGATATATGGATGGTATTAGTGAAGCAGGCGGGATTCCTGTTATGTTATCTTTAGCACATGATGAAGCATCTTTAAAAGAAACAGCACATTATTTTGATGGTTATCTTTTTGCAGGAGGGGAAGATTTAAATCCAGCAATTTATCATCAAGAAAAAGCAGAATATTGTGGAAAGCTAAATCAAAAAAGAGATGAAATGGAACCTAAACTATTAGAATATGTTTTAGAAGCTGATAAGCCTGTTTTAGGTATTTGTAGAGGTATTCAGTTATTGAATGCTTGTTTAGGAGGAACGCTTTATCAAGATTTAGATCAACAATTCCATCCTACATGCATTCATCGACAACCTGCTCCTTATGATAATCCTAGTCATCAAGTGAAAATTATTGAAGATACACCATTAAAAGGCATCTTAAATCAAGAAACATTAATGGTCAATAGTTGTCATCATCAAGCAATTGATGAACTTTCACCTTTATTAAAAGCCATGGCTTATTCTGAAGATGGTTTAGTAGAAGCAGTGTATATGCCAAATAAAAAATATGTGATTGGTTATCAATGGCACCCAGAAATGATTTATAAAAAAGAGAGAGATCATTTAAAACTATTTAAAGATTTTGTAGATAATTGTAAAAAATAATAATAAAAGTTTAGTAATTGTATTGACTTTCGTCTATTATCTTAGTATAATAAACGAGCTTTAAGTTTAAAAAAAGCAAGGGATGGTTCCTTGGCCAAGTTGGTAAGGCAACAGACTGCAACTCTGTCATCATCGGTTCGAGTCCGGTAGGAACCTCCATTAATGAATGCCCAGGTGGCGAAATTGGTAGACGCACAGGACTTAAAATCCTGCGGACCTTAAAATCCGTGCCGGTTCGACTCCGGCCCTGGGCACCATTGATATGCGCTAGTAGCTCAACTGGATAGAGTGCTTGACTACGGATCAAGAGGTTGTGGGTTCGATTCCTGCCTAGCGCGCCATTTTTTTCGGGAAGTAGCACAGCTTGGTAGTGCACCTGGTTTGGGACCAGGGGGTCGCAGGTTCAAATCCTGTCTTCCCGACCATTTATAAAATTGGGGCCATAGCTCAGCTGGGAGAGCACCTGCCTTGCACGCAGGGGGTCAGCGGTTCGATCCCGCTTGGCTCCACCAATAAATAAACTAACTGCTTCGGCAGTTTTTTTGTTAAAAAAGAATAAATATACTCTATAATCCAATTAAGGAGGTTAAAAATGGCACAAAGTAGAGGAAAGGGTAATTATATAATTAATACTTTTAATGGTATGGCCTATGGCTTTTTTGCGAGTTTGATTATTGGAACAATATTAAAACAATTAGGAACTTTAGTTCATATTGAACAATTGGTGACTTGGGGGACAATTGCAGGTTATCTCATGGGCCCTGCTATTGGAATAGGAATTGGCTATGCAATTGATGCTAAAGGTCTAAATTTGATTTCTGCGGTGATTGCAGGAGCAATAGGGGCTGGAACATTTAATAATGGAATTCAAGCAGGAAATCCGATTTCGGCTTATGTGGCTGTTTTAGCAGCTATTGAAGTGACAAGATTGATTCAAGGGAAAACACCGATTGATATTTTACTTGTTCCTTTTGTTTCTATATGTATGGCAGGTTTAGTCACACAATTTGTAGGTCCTTATTTAACACAAATGATTACTTGGATTGGTAGTGTTATTAATGAAGGTGTTTCTTTACAACCATTATTTATGTCAATTGTAGTAGGTGTTTTAATGGGAATGGCATTAACAGCCCCGATTTCTTCAGCAGCTATTGGTATTATGTTAGGACTTGATGGCTTAGCAGCGGGTGCAGCACTTGCAGGATGTTGTGCACAAATGGTTGGTTTTGCAATGATGTCAATTGAAGATAATGATATTGGAGATGTTATTGCTATCGCTGTTGGAACAAGTATGTTACAGTTTAAAAATATTATTAGAAGACCTCTTATTTGGTTACCAACAATTTTAACAACGATCATTACAGCTCCAATTTCAACGGTTTTACTTCATATTCGTTGTAGTGCAATTGGTTCTGGAATGGGAACGGCAGGACTTGTAGGTTTACTGGATGCGATTCAAGTGATGGGTAATCAATATTGGGTACCACTTATTTTAATTGATGTGATTTTACCGGCTGTTTTAACGTTTGTTTTTTATAAAGGTTTTAGAAAATTAAATTACATAAGAAAAGGAGATTTAAAGATTGAACGTCTTTAATCTCCTTTTTCTTATTTAAATAAATCAATGATATCTGCAGTAGACATTTGTGTAATAGAACCATTATTGTTTTCAATAAACATATTCGATAAATCTTGTTTTTGTTCTTGAAGTTTTTGAATCTTTTCTTCAATTGAATTTTTCATAATCAATTTATAAACTTGAACATTATTTGTTTGTCCAATACGATAAGCTCTATCTGTTGCTTGATTTTGTGCAGACATATTCCACCATGGATCATAGTGAATAACGGTAGAAGCACTTGTTAAGTTAAGACCAGTACCACCTGCTTTTAAACTGATTAAAAAGACAGTTGTTTGATCGTTTTGGAAAGCATTAACAAGTTGATGTCTTTTGATTTTTGTTGTTGAACCAGTTAAAACATAATAAGAAATATCTTTTTTACGTAATTCAGCTTCAATTAAATCTAATGATTTAGTGAATGAAGAGAATAATAAAACTTTTTGATTATTTTCTTTAGCAGTTTCAATAATATCCATACATGCTTTAAGTTTAGAACTTGGTTCAATAATATCTTTATATAAAATACGTTGATCACAACATAATTGACGAAGTCTTGTCATCATTGCAAGAATTTGAATCTTATCAATATGGTTTACTTGAATAGCGCTTTGTAATTCACTATTAATTGTTGATAAGTTAGCAAGATATACTTTTTCTTCCTCTAGTGTAAAAGGAATAATAACGTTGTTTTCAATCTTATCTGGTAATTCTGTTAAAACATCTTTCTTTGTTCTTCTTAAAATGAATGGTTCAACTAATTGTTTAAGTTTTGCTTGTTTTTGTTGATCTTCATTTTTTATGATTGGTATTTCATATGTTTCTTTAAAATGATGATAATTATATAAATATTGTGGCATCAAGAAATCAAAGATTG
>UQVG01000131.1 GCA_900544435.1 uncultured Erysipelotrichaceae bacterium
CGACTGGCGCCCGTCTAAAAGGGGATACCCTAAAATTGGAAGTTTACTTGAAAAGTACTATTATAAAATTCTTTTTAGAATAAATACCATGTTAATTTTTAATGGTATATCAAAATATAAAATACTACAGGGAAATGATCCTAGTTTTAACAAAGACATTTTACATATAAATAAGCATAAATGTTACTATATGCAAGGGGTATGGAATTCCCCATTATATTTTAGAGGAGTCGAGGATGAGATTAAACAGAGTTTCAAATTTGACGACAATTTATCACCTTCCAATCTAAAAATACAAAATCTAATATATTCTCATGACTCCATAAGTATACATGTACGACGTGGGGACTATTTAAATAGCACTTATGTCACTTTAAGTGAAACTGATTATTATAAAAAAGCTCTTGATTTCTTAATAAAGAAATTAGACAATTCTAATAATATTTTTATTTTCATATTTTCTGACGACGCTGAATGGTGCAAACGCAACTTTAGTTTTCTAAATGAATATAATCACATTTATATAACACAAAATTCAGGAAAAAATAGCTTCAGAGATATGCAACTTATGTCACTATGCAAATATAATATAATCGCAAATAGTACTTTCAGTTGGTGGGCTGCTTGGTTAAATAGTAATAAAGAAAAACTGATTATCTGTCCCAAATCATATTTTATTTACAGAAACTATAATGAAAAATTCCTCAAATATCATTATCCTAAAGAATGGATACTTATATAATTCTCTATGAACTCTCAACGATTAATTCTAGCAGATGTAAAAAGTCTAAATATTGATGGACATTCAATAGGTCACTATTTCTCATTAGCTCATAATTATTTAGACAACTATGCATCTATTTTTGATACAAAAATAGGGGGAGGCCCTATTTATAAAACCCAATTTACACCTGAAGTTCTATTTGCACTTCCATATGATTCGTTAGAAAAAGGAAATTCCATAAAAAACAAATGGCACGTCTTAAAAAATTGTTATTATCTATTTCACAAAACGACTCCTAAAGATATAATAGTTTTACAGCATTCTGGCGCATCAACCACATTTCTAGGAATAGCTTTATTAGGAAGGAAAAAGAATAATATCTATGTTATACAATATAACACAGATGCCTTAAAATCATTATTTCAAAGATTAATATATAGGCTTGCGAAGAAAAAAATAAAAGGAATTATATGTCCTTCCGCAAAAATTGGTGAAGCTTATCAAAGACCATATTGCATAGTTACTGATTATATATATCCTAAGTCTCCTGATTTTTTTCATCAAGAAAAACGTTCTTATAAAGATAAAAAATATGATTTTGCTATAGTCGGTGGAATTTATCCAGATAAGGGAGTTGTAGAAATCGCTAATTATTTAAAAGGAACAAAATTCACCCTCCTTATTGCAGGAGCTGCAAATACCGAACTCTCAAATCAATTAAAGAATATAGCAGAATCTTCGGAAAACATTGAATTGCATTTGGGATTTGTTAGTGATAATGAATATTATAATTTTATAAGAAGTTCTAGATATTGTATTTTAAATTATCATGGCGTCTACTCTAATAGAAGTAGTGGTGTTGTACTAGATATATTATTCAATGGTACACCTATTATTGGACATCAATGTAATGCCTTACAATTTGTAAAAGATGAAAAAGTTGGTTTCTTGTTTAAAAATGTTCAAGATTTTAATCCTGAAATGTTTCTACATGAACAGATATACGAAAACTATTTAAGATATATCAACGTGTTTTTATTAAAGCAAAAAGATTATCGAAACAGATTTATTAACTTTATAAAACAAAGTAAATTGCTATGACAATATTATACGCAAGCCCTGTTTTCTCAGATTATAGAATCCCATTCTATAATAAATTAAATGAATTATTTAATGTACTCTCCATTGAGATTCGAAATGGAAGGACTCAATAATACCTTAAAAAAAATTCCTATACAACTAAAAGATATTGCTTATCCATATAACGATGAAAAAATATTTAAAATAAAAAAATCATCAAAACAAGACTTCGACAAATATTATCGTATACCTTACCTCCAACATTTTTACAAAAATTTAAGTAGATATAATCCTAAGATTCTTATAACAGAAGGATTTTTTCAATGGACACCAGCTGTTGTTTTATATGCATGGCTACACCGATATCCTGTTTTTATCAGCTATGAGCGTACTGCACATACTGAACGTTTTGCTCCTTTTTTCAAAATATTGGAAAGAAAATTTTTAGATAAATTCGTAACAGGATATTTAGTTAATGGAACCGAAACTACCAACTATCTAAAATCATTAAATATAAATCCTCAAAAAATTCACATTACAGGCATGAGTGCAGATAGTGATGGATTAAAAAAGGGAATCTCATCTATTACTCAGGAAATAAAAGTAACAATGAGATCAAATTTAAACATTAATGGAGAAGGTATTACTTTCCTGTTTTCTGGTCAATTTATCGAACGTAAAGGGATAAAATATTTATTAAATGCCTGGATTATTCACTCACAAAAATATCCATCAGACCACCTAATCTTGATAGGTGGAGGGGAATTACTAGAGCCATTAAAAAAAGAATTTGAAAATAAAAAAAACATTCATTTTATCGGTAAAATTCTTTATGATGAAGTTTATAAATATTATGCTATTTCAGATGTTTTTATTATACCAACATTAGAGGATAATTGGTGCCTAGTCGTACCTGAAGCAATGGCATGTGGTATGCCAATTGCCTGTTCTAAATATAATGGTGGAGCTATTGACCTAATTAAAAATAAAGAAAATGGTGTTATATTCGATCCTCTTGAACAGAGTTCAATACTTAACTCTCTAAAGTTCTTTCATAATAAGGATCTAAAAACAATGGGCAAACATTCCATAGAAATTGAAGAATATTTTAACACAGAAAACTGTGCCAATAGGTTTTTTAATGTAATAAGAATGTATTTAAACAAATAATGAAAAATCTCAAATATTATTTATCTTTATTATATCCTCCACATATTTGGATACCTATTATTTTTTATCTCCTATCCACAAATAAAAAGATCATAAAATCTGATATGTATCGGTGGTGTCAAGCAACAGGGGTATATATAAATAGTCCCATTCAACAATTATCATATCTTTTGTTATTTGACAAACCTTTTCGTAATTTATTCTATAGAAGGTTAGGCCAAATAGGGAAATATATAAACATCATACTATCTGGAGAGAAGACTTTATTTATAACATCAGCACCAATAGGTCATGGGTTATTTATAAGACATGGATATGCGACCTTCATAAATAGTAAATATATAGGGAAAAATTGTACAATACATCAATGTACGACTATTGGAGACAGTGGTAAAGGTATTCCAACCATTGGAGATAATGTTACAATTGGAGCTGGATGCATAATTTTAGGACCAATCACAATAGGAAATAATGTCACAATAGCAGCAGGATCAATTGTTGTTAATGATGTTCCCTCTAATAGTACTGTTATAGGGCACAAAGCAATTATAAAAAAATAGCATATGAAACCAAAAATTTTATTCATCATGCATATGCCACCACCCGTTCATGGTGCTGCAATGATGGGAAAATATATCCATGACAGCAAAATTATAAATGAAGCTTTTGATTGTTTATATATAAATCCTTCTGCTTCAAAGGAAATTCAAGATGTAGGTAATATAAATTTACACAAAATATTATTTATATTTAAAAATATAGTTTCAATAGCCAAAACTGCTATAGTACAAAATCCTGATTTGTGCTATTTTACATCCACAATAGGTGGATGGGGCATTTTTCGGGATATGCTAGTTGTTAGTATATTAAAAATTTTACGGAAAAAGATTGTTTTACATTTACACAATAAGGGTGCCAAGAACTTTTCTAATAAACACAAAATTTCACGCCTTGCATATCATATAATATTCAAACACACAAAAGTTATTCTTCTAGCAGAACAACTATATGATGATATTTCTGCATTTTCTTCAAAAAAAGACATCTACTATTGCCCTAATGGTATACCTGCTAAAATAACAGATAATGAAGTTGATTCTATTCGTAACAAAAGGCAAGAGAAAGCTCATTTTCTATTTTTAAGCCATATGCTTAAAAATAAAGGGGTATGGGTATTATTAGAAGCATGTAAAATATTAAAAGAGCAAAATAAGGAATTTAAATGCACATTTATCGGGAAATGGTCTGAAATATCACAAGAATCCTTTAATGAATACATCACAAAAAACGATCTAAAGGATTACGTAACAGGTGTTGGAGCTAAATATGGCGATGAAAAGAAAAAATATTTTTCAGAAGCTACAGCTTTTATATTTCCCACTTTATATGAAACTTTTGGATTAGTTTTACTAGAAGCAATGGAATATAGTTTACCTTGTATCGGAAGTAACGAAGGTGGAATCCCCAACATCATTCAAAATGGAGAAAGTGGTTATATTGTTGAGAAAAATAATGCTAAAGAGTTAGCTAAAGCGATGCAGTATTTTGTTGATAATCCTCAACTTTCTAAAAAAATGGGCATTAAAGGAAGGAATAGATTCCTCCAAAATTTTACAATAACACAATTCGAACATAGATTAAAAAACATCTTATCAGAAATTATTCAAAAATAAAATGCTTTCAATACTAATAAACGCATATGCTTGCTCTCCTAATATGGGGAGTGAGCCAGGAATGGCATGGAATTGGTGTGTAAATCTTGCAAGATATTGCGAATTACATATTATTACAGAAGGTGAATTTCAACAAAACATAGAAAATATTCTGCCAACTTTACCTCAAAGTAAAAATATGCATTTTTACTATAATCCTGTTCCTGAAAAAGTCAGAAAAATGTGCTGGAACCAAGGAGACTGGCGATTTTATTACTATTATAGAAAATGGCAAAAAAAAACATTAACATTAGCACAAGATATCATCAAAAAAAATCATATTGATATTATTCACCAATTAAACATGATAGGTTTCCGTGAGCCTGGTTTTCTATGGAAGCTTAATAAGCCATTTATATGGGGTCCTACTAATGCTAAGGAAGCTTTTCCCATAGCATATTTACAAGGAACTAACTGGAAAAAGAAAGGATTTATCAGATTGAAAAATGCCATCAATAGATTCCAATTAAAGTATAACACGAGAGTTCATAAAGCTGCTCAAAAAGCGAATTATATTATTGCAGCATCTACAGACTCTGCTAACGCAATAGAAAAATATCTTCATCACACACCTATTTTAATAAATGAATCTGGATGTGACATTGAAAAGAGTAACTTTAAACGAACATATAGCCTGACAAAACAAACATTTGATATATTATGGGTAGGCCGTTTTATTTTCACAAAACAATTAGAACTAGCATTAAAAAGTATAGCACATTGCAAAAATAAAAATATCATACTTCATATTGTAGGTGGTAGTCAAGAAGAAGAAGCACCATATCAAAAGCTGTCGCAACAGCTTTATATTGATAAACAATGCATTTGGCACGGAAAAGTAAGCCATACAAAGGTTCAAGAATTAATGAAACAATGTGATCTTTTTTTCTTTACAAGTATAGCAGAAGGGACTCCTCATGTTATATTAGAAGCTTTCAATAATAGCTTACCCGTTCTCTGTTTCGATACATGTGGACATGGTGATTGTGTAAATGAAAAAGTTGGATTAAAAATATCTCTAACAAATTCTACGCAATCTGTTAAGGATTTTGCCGAGAAAATAGAATATTTATATAACCATAGAGATCATTTGCAGGTATTATCTGATGGATGCAAAGAAAGACAAGAGGAATTATCATGGGATAATAAAGCTCAAAAAATGATAAAGCTTTATAACAACATATATAATAGCAAATAATATTTTTAGTAAAGACTAAATTATTTTCCCATTATTAATTATTTTACAACAAAAAATACGATATTATAATATCAAGATTTTCGTAAGCTTCCAAAATTGGCGTATTGACTAGCATGTCTCTTTCGCATACCTTCGTG
>UQVG01000132.1 GCA_900544435.1 uncultured Erysipelotrichaceae bacterium
CTTTATTTTCAGTATCAAATGTGATGGCTTTATATGAATTTGATTACGATGATGCTTATTATATAGCAAAAGTAGTTAATTCTATAGGGACTCCCTCTTTAATGAATGAAAGTTTTTATACGGGATGGCTTACTACATCTGTAGATTATGCACGAATTGTGAATACATATGAGATTACTTATGGTGCTTTAGCAAGTATTTTTCATATTAATCCCGTTTATTTTTGCAAAGTTTTTATGGTTATTCATAACTATACTTTATTTGCATTATCCATTAAACAATTAGCTAGTTTTGTTACTAAAAGAAAAGCGCAATATGCACTTATTCCATTCTTTTTGTTTTTAATAGGTCATGGATATTTAATGGAAAATAATGGGGCCTTCTTAACAATAAGATCATTTGACTTATGGCAATTTCAAAATGCTATATGGTATGGTGGTTCAGTAGTAAGAGTACTTTCTGTATCTATCATGTGTATTGTTTGTATACCTTTGATTGAAAATAAAATGACAATTAAAAGGATTATTTTTGCTGGTATTACATGTTGTTCGATGATGTCTTTTTCGACAGTCTTTTTACCTATTTTAATTGTTATGTTCTTTATTTTATTTATACTTAAATTTGCTTATAATACATGTATTTCAATAAAACAAAAAAATACCAAATGGATTATTATTAATTTATGTTGTTTACTATTTGTTTTAATATTGTTGATTTTGACAAAAAAATTAACGCATACACCTTTGTTATCTTTGGCAGATTTTGATTCTTTTAGTAATCAATTATCTCCATTTTATGGGTATTATGTTTCGGTTGATAAAATTATGCAATATAGTACATGTATTGTTGCGATTGCTTTAGCTTTGGTTATTAATTCGAAACATGGAAAATATCTTGCTATTATTACATTAATGCTTATTTTTATTGTAACTATGAATAAGTTTAATGAACTATTATGTCTTTCATCATTTAATTTTTTCTTTGTTATCTTGAGGTTTTATTCAGCGATTCAATTTATGGTTGTTTTCTTGATAGGGTTATCTATTGCTAAAATACTTGATATTATTTCTTTAAAAACAATATCTGTTTCAGTAGCAACATTAGCGATTGCTTCATCTCTCATATTTGTTTATCAAAATTATAATCAAATTAAATCGTATACATTTTTAGGTTGTGGAATTAATCAATATGGTTATGATTTTACACAAATATTAAAATACGATAATATGATGTTAGATATATTTAATGATGTAGGAGAACATTTCAATAGTTTGCCTTATGGAAATTATACATTATTGGCTCCTCCAGGATTTACTTATCATGGGAAAGTGACTTATCAGCTAGGATTCTATATGTCAAGTAATCGAATTCAAATTGTAAAAGAAGGTTCTCTTTACGAAGATGAATTGCAATTTTATCATGCTATTTATGATTATTGGAGTGAAAAAGCATCTTTTGATCAAACGAAGTTTGCATTTGATTATTATAGAAGATCGTATTTCTTAACATTTTCTAAAAAACAAGCTGATGAGCTTATGAGTCATGGATATCAATTAGAATATACAAATAATGAGTGTTATGTTATTAAGTTATAGGAGCTATATTTATTTAGCTTCTATTTTTATTTTAAAATTCTAAAATATAAAGCAAAGATATGGTAGAATATACAGTGTGAAATATGAAGTGTTGGACAAATAGGTATGTATGTGGTATATATTTATAAGGTTTAATAACGAAATTATTAAGAATATAAGAGAAAAAATAGAAAATTTAGCGGAGGTCTTATGAATAAAGAAAATGCTATTGAAGTAAGAAATATGACAAAGTATTTTAAAGTTGAATATGATAAGGCTCATACTTTAAAAGAAAGATTATTATCTTTTGGAAAAAGCAATAGAGAAGTTCATACGGTATTGAAGAATATAAATTTAGATATTAAAAAAGGTGAAACTGTTTGTTTGATTGGAACAAATGGGAGTGGAAAATCTACTCTATTAAAATTAATGACTAAGATTATTTATCCTAATGAAGGGACAATTGAAACACATGGTAAGTTGACTTCGTTACTTGAATTGGGTGCAGGTTTCCATCAAGATTTTACAGGAAGAGAAAATATTTATTTTAATGCTGCTGTTTTTGGTTTAACAAAAGCAGAAATTGAAAAAAGAGTAGATGATATTATTGAATTCTCTGAACTAGGAGAATTTATTGATAATCCAGTAAGAACTTATTCTTCTGGAATGTATATGAGACTTGCTTTTTCAATTGCTATTAATGTGGATGCAGAAATTTTATTAATTGATGAAATTCTAGCAGTTGGAGATCAACATTTCCAAGATAAATGTTTTGATAAATTAAAAGAATTAAGAGATAGTGATAAAACAATTGTTATTGTTTCACATAGCTTAGATACAGTTAAAGATTTATGTACACGTGCTGTTTGGATCTATAAAGGTGAATTTAAATTAGATGGTGATCCAACTTATGTTATTGATGAATATTTAAAACAAGTTAAATTAGATCATAAAGAAGAAGCTAAGAAAAAATATCAAAAGCCATTAGATACTTATCATGGGATTGTTGTTGTTGATATTCCTCAATCATTTGCAGAAATAAAAAAAGATGCTTCAAAATTTACAATTTCAGGATGGTCGTTGAGTGATTGTTTTAATGATCATTTAAAGGTGACTTTTGATGATCAAGAAATTACAGAAATGAGAAAAGTTAATAGAAGTGATGTTTTAATGGCTTATCAAGAAAAATATGGTGGTTATGGAACAAATGATGATGAGTGTGGATTTGATTATTTTGTAGATGTAAGTCAAATGGAATTAGGAGAACATTCTATTCTTGTTCAATTATTAGATGAAAAAGATAAAGTTATATCTGAAAAAGATTTAAAGATTAATATCATATAGGAGAAAAAGAAAATGAAATTATTTAAAAACTTATATGACTATCGTGAATTATTAAAAACAAATGTAAAAAAAGATATTAGAGGTAAATATAAAGGCTCATTTTTAGGAGTATTATGGTCATTCTTAAATCCATTATTAATGGTTGCCGTTTATGCCATTGTATTTCCTTATATCATGAGAATCAAAACAGATAATTATCTTCAATATTTAATTTGTGGGGTTATTCCATGGAACTTCTTTACGACAGTTATGGGACTTGGAATGGGAAGTATTAAAAATAATGCAGGTGTTATTAAAAAAGTATATTTTCCTAGAGAAATTTTACCAATATCAGCCACATTGAGTGGACTTGTTAACTTTTTTATCGCTTGTTTGATTATTATTCTTTTCTGTGTTTTTGGTGGACTTGGATTAAGCTGGCATATTTTATTAGTACCATTTATTGCGTTGATTCAATTTGTAATTACAGCAGGAATGGTTCTTGGTTTAAGTGCAATCAATGTTTATATTCAAGATACAGAATATATTATTCAATTTGTTATTAATATGTTATTTTATGGAACACCTATTTTATATCCGGCAGAATTATTTCCAGAAGCTATTCGTTGGGTACTTTATTTAAATCCTTTTACACATATTGTAAGTGCCTACCGTGATTTCTTTATGTATCATACATTACCAGCAATGTCTAGTGTGCTTTATATGGTGGTAATGGCTATTATTTGTTTTGTATTAGGAATGTTTATCTTTAGAAAATTAGAAAAAGGATTTGCTGAAGAAATATAAGGGGTGATAGACATGAAGACATTAGATTATATAAACGTCAGAGATGCACAGGTTCATGGTCTTGTTAATCCAACATTTATTATGTATGGTAACTGTACTTTAAAAGATTATTCTTTTGAAGTTACTGTTGATGGAAAGGTTAAAGACGTACGCTTTTTACCGGATCTAGCAAGTGACAATTATGAATTAACATTATCATTAAGTAAAGATGATTCTAAAGTAAAAGTTTATTTAGTACATGATGGGAAAAAAGAACTTGTTTGTACGAGAAAAAATACTTTAATGAAGAGAATTAAATCAAAGATTAGAACTCTTTTACAAAAAACAGCTAGAAAAACAAAAGAAACAAATAATAAAGTAAAAGTAAATACTTATGCTATTGGTAAAGAAGTTAAATATATTGCTAAAGAATATCATTTTATTTTAACTCCAAATAGATTAAAACAAAGTAAAAGACGTATTAAAGAAAATAAGAAGAATAAGAATAAATTTTTGGATGCTTATAATTTCTTAAATCAAAAAGAATATCTTTTATGGTTAGAAGAAAATGAAAAGCCATTTGATGAACATCCACAATTTGATTACAATCCACTTATTTCGATTTGTATTCCTGTTTATAATGTGGAAAGAAAATATTTAGCAGAATGCTTAGATTCTATTTTAAATCAAACATATCAAAATTTTGAAATATGTTTATCTAATGATTGTTCAACATTACAAGAAACAGTTGATACTTTAAATGAATATGAAAAGAAAGATTCTAGAATTAAAGTACATCATCGTAAAGAAAACGGACATATTTCTAGAGCAACAAATGATGCTTTAAATATTGCTAGTGGTGAATTTATTGGATTAATGGATAATGATGATCTACTTGCTAGAAATGCTCTTGCTGAATGTGTAGCTGTTTTAAATAAAAATAAAGAATTAGATTTTATCTACAGTGATGAAGATAAAATGGATATGAAAGGTTTAAGAAGAGATCCTCACTTTAAATCAGACTATGCTCCTGATTCATTACTTGGAAGTAACTATATTTGTCATTTTGAAATCATGAGAAAAACAATTGTTGATGAAATTGGTGGTTTTAGAGTTGGTTATGAAGGTGCTCAAGATTACGATATTTTCTTAAGATTTTTAGAAAAAACAACACCAGAACGTGTTTATCATATTCCAAAGATTTTATATCATTGGAGAATGATTGAGGGTTCAACTGCTGCTACTATTGATAGTAAAGGTTATGCTGTTGAAAAAGGAAGAATGGCAGTAGAAGATGCTTTAAAACGACGTGGAATTAAAGCTAAAGTAACTGTTCATCCAAGAGTGCCTTATTATTTAGTAAGATATGAATATGAAACAGAACCAATGGTTTCTATTATTATTCCAACAAAAGATTATGCTGATATTACAGAACAATGTTTAAAATCATTATTTGAAAAAACAACTTACAAAAATTATGAAGTTATTTTAATGAATAATAATAGTGAAAAGAAAGAAACTTTTGAATTATTTAAAAAATATCAAAATAAATATTCTAACTTTAGAGTTATTGATGCTAATTATGAATTTAACTATTCTAAAATCAATAATCAAGCTGTACAAGCTGCTAAAGGTGAATATATTGTTTTATTAAACAATGATACTGAAATTATTACACCACATTGGTTACAAGTAATGGTTGGTTATGCAATGCAACCACATATTGGTGCAGTAGGTGCTAAATTATTATATCCTGATAATACAGTTCAACATGCTGGTATTATTTTAGGTATTGGGGGAATTGCTCAACATTGCTTTATTGATAATCCTAGAGAAGATGTTGGTTTCTATGGAAGATTATCAGTCCCATTTAATTACAGTGCTGTTACAGCAGCATGTTTAATGGTTTCTAAAGAAAAGTATTTAGAAGTCAATGGTTTAGAAGAAGAGTTACAAGTTGCATTTAATGATGTTGATTTCAACTTAAAATTATTAAAACAAGGTTATTACAATATTTGTTTAAATCAAGTAGAACTTTATCATTATGAATCTAAATCTAGAGGTGATGATACAGTTGATACAAATAGTGCTAAATATCGCCGTTTTGTACAAGAACATGATTATATGAAAGATAAATGGGGTTATATGTTATATAGTGATCGTTTCTATAATCCAAATTTAAGTTTGAAAAAGGCGTTTGTTTTAGATAAGAAAAATTAAGAATTATAAAATTGAATACTAAATAAAAAAGTGCTAGTATGTCCATGACATAAAGAGCACTTTTTTGTTAGGAGAAGAAAATGAAAGA
>UQVG01000133.1 GCA_900544435.1 uncultured Erysipelotrichaceae bacterium
ATTAAAGTATATAATATTTGCAGTTATTATAGGAATTATTGTAGGAATGATTGACACCGTTTTTGGAAAAGGACTTATTTTAATAGGTGAAATACGAAATAAATATTTTTGGTATTTAATACCTTTTTTACCGATAACAGGAATTTTGATCACATGGCTCTATTATCATTTTAATGAATTATGTTTAAAAGGAATGACACTTGTTTTTGAAACGGGTCAACAAAAAAGAAAAGAAATACCTCTAATACTTATTCCTTTAGTCATGATAAGTACTTGGATTACTCATTTGTTTGGAGGAAGTGCAGGTAGAGAAGGGGTTGCTGTCCAAATTGGAGCAACACTCTCACATTATTTTACAAAGTATTTTCATTTTCCTAAAAATGGAAAAGTTTTATTGATTACGGGAATGGCTGCTGGATTTGCTGGTTTGTTTCAAACACCACTTACAGCTTTATTTTTTGCAATGGAAGTTATAGTTATAGGTAAGATAGAGTATGAAGCTTTACTTCCAGGTTTTATTGCATCTTTTATTGCTTCGTATACATCTCATTTTCTAGGATTAGAGAAATTTAGTGTGAATATACAGCAATATGCGAATGTAAATGATATGAAACATATCATGCTGATGATTCTTTTAGGAATTATTTTTGGAATTGTAGGAAGATTATTTTCGACTGCATTATCTGTCTCAAAGACGTTTTTAAAAGATAAAATTAAAAATTCCTATAAAAGAATAGGATATGTTTCAATTATTTTAGTAATAGGTTTAATGATTTTTAAGGGAAGATATAGTGGACTAGGAACAAATTTAATAGAGCTATCTTTTCATCAAAATGTTACAGTGTATGATTGGTTTTTAAAACTTATTTTTACTGTCATAACATTAGCTATTGGTTTTCAAGGTGGAGAAGTAACGCCTTTATTTTCAATAGGATCTACATTAGGATTTATTCTTACTTATCTTTTTCATTTACCTATTGAATTATGCGCAGCACTTGGTTATGCAGGAGTTTTTGCTTCAGCAACAAATACATTATTTGCACCTATCATGATAGGTTTAGAAGTTTTTGGTGGATCTAATATGTTTGCCTTTATTATTGTTTGTATTTTTGCGTATTTAATCAATGGCAATAAGTCAATATATACAGCGCAAAGCAATGAAATGAAATAAGATTAAAACATGATGATATGTAAAAAACTATCATCATGTTTTATTTTGAGATATAATGTAATCAACAAGGAAGTGATAACAATGTACGAGACAATTAAGCAACTTGCTCAAAAATATCATCAAGAGACAATCAATCAACGTCGTGATTTTCACCACTTTGCTGAAAGAGGTTGGTTAGAAATACGTACAGCATGTCAAATTGCAACTACTTTAGAAAACTTAGGCTATGAAGTTTTAGTAGGAAAAGATATTATGGATAAAGATGCTCGTATGGGATTACCACCAGAGGCTATTTTTAATATTAATTATTTACGTGCTAAAAAAGAAGGAGCTAATCCCAAATATTTAGAACGAGTTAAAAATGGAATGACTGCTGTTGCTGGTGTTTTAAAAAATGGTGAGGGTCCTATTGTAGCTATTCGTTTTGATATTGATGCTTTAGGGCTTGTTGAAGATTCAACAGATGGGCATTATCCAAAACAAGAAGGTTTTTCTTCTTGCCATTTAGGAGCTATGCATGCTTGTGGACATGATGGACATGCATCTATTGGTTTAACAACAGCTAAAATTTTAATGGAGCTTAAAGAACATTTACATGGAACTTTAAAAATTATTTTTCAACCAGCCGAAGAAGGTGTAAGAGGAGCAAAGTCAATTTGTAAAAGTGGATTTTTAGATGATGTTGACTATATTTTTGCGGCTCATATTATGCCTCGTGTCAATGATTATGACCTCTATTTTGGAATGAATGAGTCTTTTGCAACAACAAAATTAGATGTTATTTATCATGGGGTATCAACACATGCTGCAGAGTCTCCACAATTTGGGAAAAATGCGTTGCTTTCAGCAGCTAACTGTATTATTAATTTGCATTCAATTCCTCGAAATAGTGATGGACAAACCCGTGTCAATGTAGGAACAGTTCATGCAGGAACAGGTAGAAATGTTGTTCCTGATACAGCAAAACTTGAAATAGAAGTACGTGGAGTAACGACAGAATTAAATCGTTACATGGAAATTTATGCAAGAGATATTATTAATGCCTGTGCTTTAATGCATGATACCGTTGTTGAGATTAAACAAATGGGAAAGGCATTTGCTTTGAATTGTGATGAAGACTTTATGAATCAAATACGAGATATTTGTGTTAAAGAAATGCCAGATTTAAAATTACCTCCAGAAAATTTGAACCCTTTAGGAGGTAGTGATGATTTTTCTTATATGATGGAATATGTTCAAGTTCATGGTGGTAAAGCTACTTATATGAAATTATTAACAGATATTACGGCTTCACCTCATAATACGGCATTTAATTTTAATGAAGAAGTACTTAATAAAGGACCTCGAATCATGGCATCTATTGCCTATACGTTATTAAAATAAAGGAGTTAACTATGTTAGAATTTAAATATGATACACAATTATTAATTGAAGGAAAAAACTTAAATGAAGATAAAATTAGTGAATATTTTACAACACATTTTAAGGGAGATTGTTTACTAGCTGTTGGAGATGATGAATTGATTAAAATTCATTTTCATACAAATGAGCCATGGAAGGTTTTAGAATATTGTTCAACACTTGGTGAAATTTATGATATTGTTGTTGAAGATATGGATAGACAATCAAGAGGATTAAAAGGATAAAGGTGCGAAAGCATCTTTTTTAATAAATTAAAAAATGTTATAATTGCAAAGCTATTTATAAATAAAAAAGAGTTTTTAATGATTGGAGGTAACCATGGTTAATATATTTGATACATTACCAAGAAACTTTTTTAATATATTTAATACAGCAGATCGTGTTGTTATCAGTGAATGTATTTGTGTTCTTTATGAGTATATTAAGGATGATGCATCCTTTGCATCTTTGAAAGAAAACTTGATTTATGAGTTAACAAAATATTTTAGTAGTCACTTAATTGAGCTTGAAGAGCTTCAAAGTCAATCACCTAGAGAACGTGCTTTTTATATTTATCGAAGATTAAAAGAATGCGGTTGGTTGAGTGAAGAAGTAGGGGAAAACTATCATGTTTATGCTAGTTTTGAAGACTATGCTATTAGTATTATTGAAACTTTAATGAATTTAGAAGAAGACAGAGACATAGAATACTCAAGTATGGTTTATAGTATTTATTCCCAATTTAAAAATTTTGATATTGAAAATGGACATAAGATTCTAGATGCACAATATAGTATGACAAAAAATTTAATGACAAAATTAAAAAATTTAAATACTAATATTAAGCGTTATATCAAACGTCTTGTTCAAGATAATATGAAAAATGATTTAAATCAAATTTTAGATTCTTTATTAAGTGACTATCAATTAAAGATAGTAGATCGTGCTTTTTATAATCTAACAACTAAAGATCATCCTTTAAAATATCGAAACAGTATTATTTCTCAAATTCAAAGAATACAAGATGATCAAGAAACATCTAAAACGATTATAGGAAATATTATGCTTTCTAAAGATTTAACTTATCAAGAGGCAATGGATTTATTTTATAAACAAACATCTTATATTATTGATGCCTTTGAAAGTATTTTAGATTTAATTAATGAAATCAATCGTAAAAATGAAAAGTTTGTTGCTTCAGCAACAAATCGAATTATGTTTTTAATGAATGTCAAAGAAGATATTGGTGGTAAAATCAACGATATTATTAAAGAAGGACAAGATTGTCCAGAAGTATTTGATCAAGTAGCAACGATTTCAATTAATAAATATTTAGATCAAAATTCTTTATATTTACCAAGACAAATAAAAAAAGTCAAAAATACGGATTTGATTTTAGATACACAATTAGATGAACAAACACGTTTAATGGCGATTGAAAAATTAAAGCAAAATGAAAAATATACAAAAACAGCTATGAAAAATATACAAAAACAGCTATTGAAAAAAATGTTTTACAATGTTTGGATCAACAAAAAACGATGTTGGGTTCAAATTATTATGATCAAAATAAAGATTTATCTTTATTTATTTTGACATGGCTTTATGGCTTTAGCCAAAATGCTCGATATAAAATAGAACCACAAGAAAATATTATAAAGAAAGATCATTATCAATTTAGAGAATTTATGATAAGGAGAGTTGAAGATGAATAAAAATGAACTGATGAAAAATATGTCACAGGCATATTTGTTATTATCTGAAAAAAGAAAAGAAGAATTTTCACGTATTCTAAATCGATTATTAGCGGTTAATTTTATTTGTGGTGGAAGAAAAAGAGATCGTGAAGATTATTATTTTATTAGTGAAAATGAACAACTATTTAAAGATTTTTTAATGATGCTTGATTATGATTTTCATTTATATAAAGCAGATCGTGTGATCTATATCCATAATTTAAATAATTACAATCATTTAAATCTTAATCAAATGCAAACAATTGTTTTATTGTTACTTAGAAAACTTTATTTTCAAAAGTCACAAGAATTACAAGATACTGAATTTATTCATATCTCTTTAGGGGAACTTCATAGTGAAATAGAAGCAACTGGTATTTATAATGAACGTCTTAAAAAGACAGATTTAAAAAATATCTATCATTTCTTGTCAAGATATAATATATGTGAACGTATTGGTGATTTAAACGAAGATGATACCCGTTTAATTATTTATCCAACAATTAATTATATTTTGCCAATTCAAAAAATAGATGAAATCAATCAACGTATTCAACAATATAAAAAAGGAGATCACGATGAAAACATTAACGAAAGTGAAACTGATTAATTGGCATACTTTTTCTAATGAAGAATTTGAAATCTATAAAAATGCCTTAATTACTGGAGAAAATGGAACAGGGAAATCTACAATTTTAGATGCGATTCAATATGTTTTAACTGCTGGTAAATGTAAATTTAATAAAGCAGCAAGTGATATTGGAAATCGTACGTTAGAGTCTTATATTCGTTGTAAAACAGGAATTGAAGGGCATGAGTTCGTTAGAAACGGGGATGTTACAACTTATATTGCATTAGAGTTTTATGATGAAAAGACAGAAAAATATCAAATTATTGGAACTGTTATTGACTTGCCAGCTGGAGGAAGATTAAATAGAGATTTTTTCCAAATTATTGATTGTAAGATAAGTGATGTAACATTTATTGAAGAAAGAAGAGTTTTGACAAGAAAAGAATTTAAAAAAGCTTTAATTGATCATCAACAAACAGGTATTTTTAAAGATACAATTAAAGAAGGAGAAAGTTTGTTTGGAAATGCTTTAGGTGTTAAAAGTAAATATTTTGATTTAGTAACGAGAGCACTTGCTTTTAAAGCCATTGATAATGTTTATCAATTCATTGTTGACTTTTTATTAAAAGAAGACTTTGTTGATATTCAAAATTTAAGAGACAGTATCAAACACTATAAAGTTCTTGAAGAAAAATTAAAAATATCTAAAAAAGAATGTGAATCATTAGAAGGTGTTGTAAATCAATATGATACTTATTTAGATACGCACTTTCAAATGGATGTTTTAGAATGTTTAAAAGAAAAATTACAAGAAAAGCAATTACAAACTATTATTGATAATAGTCAAAAGAAATATCAAAAAATAAATGATCAATTAAATTTTGTACAACAAAAACTTACACAATTAAATCAAGATGAAGAAACTTATCAAGAAAGATATCATCGTTTAGATGAATCATTAAGAGAAAACGAAACCTATAACTTAAAAAATGAATTACAAAAAATGATAGAAAAAGAAGTAAACTTAAATATAGTTGAAGTTAAAGATGTTGATTTAAATGCACAATTAGTTGCAGAAAACATTGCAGGTCAACTAGAAAGAAGA
>UQVG01000134.1 GCA_900544435.1 uncultured Erysipelotrichaceae bacterium
CTTATTACCATTTGCTTCACTATCTTTATCTAAAGATGTATTTAATGTTAAATCATAAGCTCCTAAAGTTCCTGAAACTTCATAAGCAACAAGTAATTGAGGTTCCCCTGTTTTACTTTGTTCGCTTGAAATAAATTTCATTCCTTCAGGTGAATCATCTCCAGCAATATCACTTGTAAAATCTCTTGAATTGATATAATTAACATACGTTGCTTTTTCTGGTGTAGTAATATCATAAACTACAACCCCACCAACTCTTTCTAAACCTACAAAAGCAAATGTTTTTTCACCAATCTTACCAATTGTCACCGATTCACTTTCAGGGCCTTTTTTCCCAGAACGATCATCTATTGTGATATCATTATTAGAACAGTTAAAATGATCTGGAATATATTTTGCTGTTACTGCTTCAAAATCATTTCCTGTAGTAAATACTTCTTTCATTGTATTTCCTTCTACTTTAAAGATTGTAGAAGATCTACCACCAAATAAATAATCTTTATCATTATCTAAACCATCATAATCAGATGAATCAAAGAATACAACTTTACCAGTTAAACCACTATTTTCAGAAGTAATCTTTTCTGTAGGTGAAGTTTTCCCTTTTCCAAAGTTAACTTCTTTTTCATTTGTATAGTCTCCCCATTTACGACTATCACCTTCATTAGCTGTAACAATATAATCAACACCATCTACTGTATACACACTTAAAGCATCTGGCATACGAATTCCTCTTAATGAATTATAAGTTTGAGGCGCATATTTTCCATCTTTTTTATCAATATCTACACTTACTTTACTATAATCTTCATAGCCAACACTCATAACACTTTCAATTTTTTGTGTTTTTAAATCTATTATGGCAATGGCATTATTTTCTTGTAAAGTGATGTATGCTTTTGTATCTGACACAGCAATATATTCTGGTTCAAAATCCTCTGATGGTTTTGTTCCTTTTTTAATAACAATTCCTTGATCAACAAGTTTTTGTCTTGCTTCTTGGCTATCAAACGCTTCAAAACCAACATGATTAGCTTCAAAAGTTTTGGTATTAATGATACTTACTGTTCCTTTAGGATCCGTAGAAGTATAACCATTTCTAGGTTCACCTTCATTAGCAGTTAAAATTTGAGTATCATCATTTGTATAAACAACCATATCTGGTTGAACTCCAACTTCAATAATTTTTAAAAGTCCAATTGTTCCATCTTCATGACATTCAAATAGAGCTATTCTACCATTGTCTTTATAATTAGCTGCTTGAATTGCTAGTGCTAAATATTTTCCATCATGACTTACTGAAACAGATGTCATATCACCATAAACAAAAGATGAATCTGCTTTTTCTACAATTGATTTAATATCAATATCATTACCATCTAATAAATCAACTTTATCTTTTGATTCTATATCTTTAAGTGCAATAGCAACAAGTTTTCCAGATTGCCCATTAACTGCATAAGCCCAACCTGTTTGATTGTTATAATCAACAATTTCAATAACACCACCATCAGCATTTGTTATACCTGAATCATAACGACCTGTTTGTTGCAATGATAATAAAGCTTTTGCGTTTTCAAAACCTGTTGTTTTACTTCCACCATCACTCTTTTTAGTAACTGTAAAAGCATCAATTTCTTTACTATCTGGATTTTGACTATCACCGTCTAAATTATAAACCTTAACAGACATTTTATTATCTTTTACATCAAATACAGCATAACTTGGACTATATTCTTGATTCCATTCTTGATTACCATAAGGTAATGAATTACCTTCCAAATAAGCTTGTGAGCCTTTTTTACCATTCGCTAAAACTGGAAAATCAGCATTATTATTTTTATCTAATTTTTCAAATGGTGTATAGTATTGCATATCTGAACAACAATTTCCTGTTAAATAAATTGTTCCTTGAGGATCATTAATTGTATCAAGTCTTTCACTTACTCTTTTTCCACCTTTTAAAACATAACTACGAGAATAAACATGATCATGACCACCTAATACAAAATCCACTTTAAAATCATCCATTAACGATTCAAAACCAGCATCCACATAGTTTTCTATATCGCTATCAGCAGCATGTTTAGCAACTGTTTGTGTTGATTTATGATGTGTTACAACAAGCCATTGATATTGATTTTGATATTCATTTGTCGCAGCTTGTAAAGTTGTTCTAAAATTCTTAACAATTGCTTCCGCCTCTTCATTTCCTTTAGAAGCACTTGGCACGGATTCATTACTTGCATTTTCTTCATCATTACCGCCAGGATAAGCTCCTGTATTTAAAGTTACAAACAAGACATTATTATATAAATAATAATAATTTCCTTTTGTTTCCATCTCTCGTCTTTCAACAAAATCATATTGTCCTTCAGCATTAGGTTTAACACCATTTGATTCTAATTGACCAGCTATTTCGTCAGCTGTTGCTTGAATATAGTTTCCATGACTTTGACTTGTTCCACTATTTTGTCCTCTAAACGTTGTTTTTACTTCTTCTAATGAATCCATTTGATGAGGTAAATTAAAGTGATCCGCAAACATATAATGTCTATCATGATTTCCTACAGCTGGTGCATAAGGAATAGATGTCATTTGTGTTGGTGCAAAAAAGCTATCATATTCACTTGATTTACCCCAGCTTTGATCTTCTACTTGATCACCTGCAGAAACAACAAGATTTACACCTTGTTCTTCTAATTCAGACATCATTGTTGCCCAACCAGTCTGATTCGTTCCATCGCTTGGATTCCATCCCTTACTATCGGTTTCTTTGTTTTCTTTTATTTGTGGATCACTCGTAAATCCAAACTTAAAACTATCATTTTTTGGTGTTGTATACGTATAGGCATTAGACCATGTATTTCCATTATCATTTGAAATATAATACGTATATTGCGTATCTGCTTGTAAACCATTAACAGTTACTTTACATACTTTTTTTCCAGTATCCTTATATTTACTAGTATCTACTTTTGTTGGTGAAGTTAAATCTTTTGCTTCAACTTGATACGTTTGATCACCAAATTGAATCATAGAATTACCTGTTCCTTCTGGTGCATACCAATTGACATTGACTGAGGATGTTGTTTCACCTGGTTGTAATGTTAAACTATCTACGTTAAAAGAACCTGTATGTGTTGTTCCTGTAATTTGTGAAGCTATCGCATTTATCGGTTTAATCAATGATGCATTTGTAAGTGCAATTGATGATATCATTGATAAACACATAGCTCCTTTTATAATCTTCTTATTCATTTTTTCCTCCCTTATTTGAGTGCATTGAATGCTATTTAATTGTATCAAAACACATTTAAAGAGAAGTAGCGTATTCTCGTTAATATTATGTAAATATTAAGTAAAAAAGACGATTTTAATTCATATCGCCTCTGTATAAAATTCTATAAATTCATTTTCAATTGTTTTAAAGATAACATCTTAATCATATTTTGGCATAAGGCTTTCATCAACAACATAGGCTATTCTATTATAAAGAATTTTTAATAAATCTTCTTTAGCACCATTTTCTAAAAGCTCTTTTCCAAGTTCAGATTTAACTAAATGAGTGAGACAATCATATTGGAAAGCATATTTAAATGGGGCATAGTCATTTCTAAACATATAAATTGAATACTTATCACCAGCAAAAGGAATATCACTATCAACATGTACACCGTATGTACCATATTTTTCTAATGGAAAATCATTTTTTCTATATCTATAATGTATTGTATCTTCTGTACCATAGGTTTTAGAAAAAGCATAGAACTCCCTAAATTTATATATCTTATAGATATCCCCCTCTTTTTCAAAATAAGAGTCTGAATCTAAACCAATGGTCATTGTAAATGGAAAGTCAAAGACTTTTCCACTTTTATATGAGTTAAATGAAACACTTCCTATAATATCTAAAGAACCTTGGTTAAAAGTTTCTTCTTCATGTATTTCATTAAATCTTAATTCTATTCCAAAATCAGAATCAACATCCCCACAATTATTATATTTATTAATATCTTCTAATAATTTGTTATGAGAAACATTGTCAAAAAGTTCATTGTAAGAATAAGCACTTTCTAAATCAACATTGGCTATTTCATTAGCACTGTTTTTAAGTTTACTTTTTTCTTTTTCATCCATCATTTTTTTATAACAGATAAACTTATCAAAAACAGCTTTCTTTAAATTATTTTCAAATTTATTAAATTGAAAAACAAGTTTTCCCAAAAAATTGTCTTGTATATAAATTTCATCTTGATTTAAACCTTCAAAATATTCTTTTAGGCCAGGAATATATCAATCAGCATCTTCATTCTTTACAAAATCAAAAAATTCATCAAATGTAACATGTTCCATATAAGAGTCCCCCTTAAAAATATATACTCAAATTTTAGCACAGAAATAAGGAAAGGGTAAAGAAAAAGACGATTTTAAATTTCCATCGTCTCTTTATAAAATTCTATAAATTCATTTTCAATTGTTTCAAAAGCTACAAAACTTAAATCAACTTTTCTTTGCAACTTTAAATAATTCCGATTGATTTCATCATTTAATAATTCTTTTAATTCCAAAGATAACATTTCATCATCAATTTCAAAAACTAATTTAGTTTCTTCTTTTGTTAAATCTCTTTGAATAAAATGTTTCCAAATAACATTTTGTAAAACATCTTCCACTTCTAAATAATAAGTAAGTTCTTTTTTTATCGGTCTTGTAACATCACTTAAATAAACTTCACTTCCATCATGCAACAAACATCCTAAAATAACTTCTTTACTATACCCTCTTGTCTTTGCTTCCTTAGCACAAGCAAGACTATGTTGAGCTACGGAATAAAAATATTGAACATGTCCATTTCCTCGACATATTAAAGAAAGTGCATGTGCAATATCTTTAATATCTAATAAACTTTCATCAACATTTAATGGATCAAAATATTTTTTTGTATACGTTGTAATAAAACTCATAAAAACTCCTTTATAACTTAATAGATGTCGTGTTGAGGGCACACACCACAATCAACAAACAACAAATTGTCATATTCATTCCAAATGAAAATGACAAAAAATAAGCTATTATTGAATAAAATAAATACAATAAACATGTTATAAAAAAACGTATAAAATGTTTATAAGCATACTTTTTTCTTGACATACTTGTTGCCTCAATTGCTTCTTGATAAGACATTCCTGAATACCAATAAATACATTCATTTTTGTAAATCATTCCTGTAAGCAAGGTTATCATCATAAGCATATAATTACCTAAAATCAAGCTAAATAGTTTAAGATTTTTCAAACCAACAATCATCATCAATTCCATGCCAACACAAAATAAAATCATCCAAACAATGTACCCCTTATAGCTTTTTTTCATTTTAAACCTATTTCCTTATAAATTTTTTCAATAATTTGTGATTTATACATACAATATTTTTCAATATCATTTGGATATAACTTTGCTGCTTCTTTTTTAATTTTACCGTATTCTTTTACAGTATTTGGATGTTTTCTTAAATAATTTCTAAAAGCAAGATGTCGTTTCAATTCTTTAGAATCTTGTGGACATACATAAAGATGATGTGTTCTTAAATGCTCTTTTCCTTCATATCTAAAAGCTTCGCGATCTTTAAGACCTAAATCGCCTTCATAAATATAACCATGATTTTCTAAAAGATAAATAACTTCTTTTAAATCATTTTGATCAATTACAACATCTAAATCAATGATTGGTTTAGCTGCTAGTAAAGGAACAGAAGTGCTTCCTACATGTTCAACAGCAAGCACTAAATCTTTTAAAGCTTCTTCTATTTCCCCTTTAATTTGATTGAAATCATTTACCCACTTCGAATCATAATCTACAACTTCAATATGTTCTGTTTTCATCTTTCAATATCTCCACATAAACGCTCACAAACAAGATTCATACAACGCTTTTTATGTGCTTCATGTAATGGATGATTTTGAAAATTCTTTAAAGC
>UQVG01000135.1 GCA_900544435.1 uncultured Erysipelotrichaceae bacterium
TACTCAATTTATCCGAACCATACTATGCACATGTGTCAGATGGTTAATTAAGTTTATTAAAATATATTTGTCAATTAAAAAATTTTTTAATTTCATACTTTAAAACTATTGATTATTTAATTCTTCTAAACATAAATTTTGATCATGCATCTTTTTGGCATTTTCTTTACCAACATATCTAAAAATATTACAACTTTCTTTTTGTGTGATTGCTACTTTATCACTTGGATATCTTAAAACATATCCATATTCATAACAATGTGCCACCAACCATTGATAAACATCTGTCGAAACAAATTCAACATCTTTCATACCACTAACCTTTAAAGAAACGGATGTTCCTAGTTGGAATTCACTATATCCTGCTTGAAGAGAATGTCCTTCTAAATTTAATATATCATAGCTCGTATAAGCATTTGTTACCAAAAATCTTTTCTTAATACTTTTATATAAATCATCATACATTTGTTTTAAAGCACTATAAGCATCTTCATTTAAATACATTGAATAAGATAATCTTGAAATATTTTCAATCATTGTCATATGTTTGGACTCATAACCACCAATAAAAGTTGTGTCATTAATCACTTGAGTCATCAAATCAATTTTATATAAACGTGAAGCATTGGCTTTTAATTCTGTATTCATTAAAGTATAAAGTCCTTGTGCATCATAAGTACTTACCATTTCTTTAAATAATTTATATGTATCATCTTCTTCATTTTCTAAAGTATCAACATAATTATTAGTAAGTACAATGTAACGATAATCATCATCACTATAAAGTGTTCTTAATAGTTGATAATAGCGTACATTATCAAAATCAAAATACGTACTTTTTTGATATGCATAAAATAAATCATTTTTGATAAGTGTTTTAAAATATGTATCTGTTTGACTACCAAACTCGACTGTGAGTCGGTCAACAACACTATTGACATCATTAATTAAATCTACTAAGGAACTGTATTTTTTTGCTTCTCTTAACTCATTATAATATTGATAATATTGTAAATGAAATTGATCATACGTAATATAATCAATAAATTCATTAACTGCAATTCCATGATCAATTAAATAATCTTGCTCTTCTTTATCTAAATATTTTTCTATTAAAGAACGATTATCATTATCTATACCATTAACACGGTAAAAACGATCATACTTCATATTTAATGATGTAAAAGCAAATAAAAAACATAAAGTTGCTAGAACATAAAGATGCCAGCTTTTTAATTTCATCTTCATCACCATCCTTATTATATAGAATTATAGAAAAAAGATAAAGGAATTCGCTAAAGCTGCAATTCCTTTAACCTCACTAATTCAAAAACTGCTTGTATTCGTGATTCAACCCCTAACTTTTGAATCACATTTGAAATATGGTTTCTTACTGTTTTTTCACTAATATTTAATTCTTTAGCAATCTCTTTAGTAGAGAAATTTTTAACCAATAAATGAAATATTTCTTTTTCTCTTGGTGTTAATATAATATTCATAGTCCACTTCCTTAATAATAGTATATGAAAATTATATTATTTGGTGTTTTGTAAAACAGTAAATAAATTTTTAGCAACTTCTTTGGGCAATACTTCTTCTAATTGTTCAATTGTGGCTTCTTTTAATTTTTTAACAGACCCAAAATGTTTTAATAACTCTTTTTTTCTCTTTGGTCCAATGCCTTCAACATTGTCTAAAATAGATTGAAATAAAGATTTAGAACGTACATTTTTATGGAAAGAAATTGCATAACGGTGTACTTCATCTTGCATACGTGTAAGTAAAAAGAAAAGCTCACTTTTTTTATCAATACTAATTTCATTAAAATCACTATCAATCAAAACAGCTGTTGAATGATGATCATCTTTAGCTAGTCCACATACTTTAATACCAATATTTAAACTATCAATGACTTCTTTTGCAACTTTAATTTGTCCTTTACCTCCATCAACAATAATCAAATCTGGCTTTTTTAATCCTTCAACAAGCACACGATAATAACGACGATAAATAACTTCTTTCATACTGCCATAATCATCAGGACCTTCAACCGTTTTGATTTTAAATTTACGATAATCTTTTTTAGAAGGAACTCCATCAACAAAACAAACCATCCCTGCAACTGCATAAGCTCCTTGAATATTAGAGTTATCAAACAATTCAATTCTTCTAGGAGTAATCATATTTAATTTTTCACCCAATTGTTTAATAGCACCTACAGTTGCCTTTTGATTCTTTTCAATCAATAAAAATTTCTTTTCTAAAGCTTCTTTCGCATTATTTGTAGCCATTTCTACAAGTTTTGCTTTTTGTCCTTTTTGAGGCTTAATAATTTTACATTCAACAATTTCCTCTAATAAAGTTGTATCAATATCCTCTGGCAATAGAATTTCTTTAGGATACGTATTCTCTTGATAAAACCCTACAATAAATTGCGTAATTTGTTCATGAACATCTTGTAAAGGTACTAGATTTAAATCTCTTGCAAGTAATTTTCCATTTCTCATAAAGAAAAGTTGTAAAGAAAGATACCCTTTATCTTGATAATAACCAAAAATATCTCGATCAATTTGATCTGCAAATTGAACATGTTGTTTACTTGTAACATGATTAATATGCTGGATCAAATCACGGTATTCTTTCGCAAGTTCAAAATTTAAACTTTCTGAAGCTTGCATCATTTTATTTTGTAAATCATCTATGATTTCTTTGGTATCTCCTTGAATAAATTGTGTAATTTGTTTAGTTATTTTTTTATATTCTTCTTCATCCACTTCATTGACACATGGTCCTAAACATTGATTTAATTGATAGTAAAGACATGTTTTTTTAGGAACGTGATTACATTTTCTAAGAGGATACAGACGATTTAATAATTTAAATGTTTCTCTAGCTGCTGTACCATCTGGAAAGGGACCAAAGTGTTTATGTTTTTTATCCTTAGCGTTTCTAACAATTTTCAATCTTGGATGTCTTTCTTTTGTTAATTGGATATAAGGATAATATTTATTATCCATAAAACTAATATTATATTTAGGTGCGTAATCTTTAATTAAGTTAATTTCTAATAAAAGTGCTTCCTTTTCACTATCTGTCACAATATATTCAAAATCAACAATTTCTTGAACGAGCTTTGTTGTTTTATAATTATGACTTCCCATAAAATAAGAGGAAACCCTATTTTTTAATTTCTTTGCTTTTCCAACATAAATCACCGTGCCATCTTTATCTTTCATTAAATAACAGCCTGGTTGCATTGGTAAAAGTGATAACTTATCTTTAATATATTGAAGATCCATTATTCAAAATATACCACTGTTGCACCTAATCCACCTTCATTAGGTCCACCATCTTGATAAGACTTTACATATTTATTTCTATCCAATAACTTTCTAACACCTTTTCTTAAAACACCTGTTCCCATTCCATGGATTATTCGTACTGTTGAATAGTTTGATACGAGTGCCCCATCAATAAATTTATCTACTGCATTCATTGCTTCTTCATAACGCATACCAATAATATTAAGTTCATAACTTTGTTTATTAGCTCTTCTTAATGAACGGATATTAGATGTTTCTTTCTTTTCTGGTACTTTTTCATGCATGAATTGAACTTCTGTTTTTTTAGCATTCAACTTTAAACCACCCATTGAAATTGTCAACATTCCTTTTTTATTAATATCAACGACTTCACCTTGGCGATTAACGGATAACACTTTAACAATATCACCTATTTTATAATCATGGTTTTCATGATTTTCAACCTGTTTCTTTTGATGTTTTAAATCACCTAATTGTTTTTTTGCTTGAATAACTTGATGTGGCTTAATTTGCCCTTGTAATTCTTTTAAAATTGCATCTGCTTTATTTTGTGCTTCTTCAAGAATCTTATTCGCATCACTTTGAGCATCTTCAATCATTTTTTCTTTTTTAGATTGATAATTATCTATCAATTGTTGATAATGTTTTTCTTTATCAGCTGTTTCTTTTTGTAATTTTTCAAGTGCTTCTTTTTCTTGTAAAACAGCTGATAATTCTGATTGTAATTTTTCTAATAATTTTTGTGATGTTGTCATACTTTCATCTTTGATGATGAAAGCATGTTGAATAATATCTTGATTTAAACCTAAATGTTTTGAGATTTCAATAGCATAAGAATTTCCTACACTACCATCTAATAAACGATAAGTAGGTTGCATTTTTTCTTGATCAAATTCAACCGAAGCAATCTTAATATAATCCGATTCTTTCGCAAACTCTTTTAATGCACTATAGTGAGTAGAAGCTAAAATATAAGCACCTTTTTTATGTAAATAAGTTAAAATAGCTTCTGCTAAACTTTCACCTTCTTTAGGATCAGTTCCTGAACAAATTTCATCAATTATAACTAAACTATCTTTTGTTGCATGTTGCGTAATAAAAACCAATCTTTTCATATGCGATGAAAAAGTAGAAAGTGATTGTTCAATAGATTGTTCATCACCCACATCAACAAAAACATCATCAAATAATGGAAGTTTTGCTTGTGTGACTGGAATTGGAAGTCCACAAATAGCCATTAAAGAAAGTAATCCCGCTGTTTTTAAAGCAACTGTTTTACCCCCTGTATTACTTCCACTAATGAGTAAAATATCTTGTGGTTTCTTTAATACAATATCATTAGCGACAACTTCTTTTTGATCAATCAAAGGATGTCTTGCTTTAAGCAGTTCAATTTCCTGACAATTTTCATCAACGACTGGTATCACCATATCTAACTTTTTACCATATTCACTAATAGCAAAAATAGTATCCATTTCTATCATGATTTCTAAATCTTCATTTAAAACACGATCATAACTTCTTACCTTTTTTGTAAGCTCTAATAAAATACGATGAATTTCTAGTTGTTCATCCTGTCTAATTTGTGAAAGTTGATTGTTGTAAGCAACTATTTCTTCTGGTTCTACATAAGTTGTTCTTCCAGAAGAAGAATGTCCATGATGAATTCCCTTGATTTGATTTTTATAAGAAACATTGACTGGTAAAACAAAATGATCATTTCTTGTTGAAATGACATCATGAGATAAATAATCTTTATTTTGTGCTTTTAATGATTCAATTTTTTTTCTCATGTTGGCTTCAATCGCTGAAATTTGTCTTCTTAAACGATAGAGTTCATAACTAGCATGATCATAAATATTTCCACTTGGATCAACACATTTTAAAATTTCATTATATAAATCTTTAGGTAAATATAGTAATGAAAGTGTTTCTAGTAGATGTGTTTGATCAATTTCTTGATCTAAATAGGCTTGTACTTCTTGTACATTTTTTAATATTTGTACAATTTTTAATAAATCCTGTGGATAACAAACACCACCTTTTTGAGCTTTTTGAAGTATTTCTTTAATGTCTTCATAAGGTGCTAAAGGAATACGACCATAAGCATAGATTATTTTCATAGCACTTGAAATATCATCTTGGTAGAGTTTTAAATCATCAATATCTTGAAATGGCTGAATTTGACCTATCTTATTCTTTGCCATTTCACTAAAACAATATTGTTTAATATGATCTTGAATAAAAGAAAATTCTAATGTTTGATAACTCTTTTTCATTTCTAATGTCCTTTCGTTAAAAGATTGATATCAATATCATAATTTTGACATAAAGAAGATATTCTTTGATAATCTTCTTGATTTAACGTCTGTAAATCTATTTCACTATAATAGTTATAAATAAAATCTTTGATTGTTTCATCATCTAACCACTTATTTTGACTAGCTTCTTCAATAAAATTTGTTACCATAGATACTTGCTTTTCATCAGACATAGATACATCTAAATGTACTAATTGATTTATATTTTCAAAATCAGCAATAGAAGAAAAATAATGTGGCATTGTATCTACAATAAAAGAACCTAAATATGTTTGTTCAATTGTTTCTTTTCCTTGATTTAT
>UQVG01000136.1 GCA_900544435.1 uncultured Erysipelotrichaceae bacterium
GGCTTTTTCATGAATCAGGTTTCTTGGACTTCTATTTTAATTGGTCTAGCCCTTTTTTTATTTGGTATTGACTATCTTTCCCTTTCTTTACAAGAACTTTCGCCAACACGTTTAAAAAATCTTCTTTCTAAATGTACATCTTCTACTTCTAAATCTATTATGATCGGTTGTTTTATCACTTGTATCATTCAATCAAGTTCTGCCACAACAGCTTTAACGGTCAGTTTAATTAATGCAAACCTTATGACTTTTTCTCAAAGTATTGGTATTATTATGGGTGCTAATATCGGTACAACGATTACAGCTTTTATTGTAGGTTTTGATCTTTTTCAATATGCTTCTTTCTTTTTGATTATTGGTGCGTTTTGTTTATTATTTTCTAATCATCCTAAAATAAAAGGCCTTGCACAAATTCTTTTTGGGCTTGGTTGTTTATTTTATGGATTAGAACTTATGTCAATGCATCTTGAAGCTATTACCAAACTTCCTGAATTCATGAAATTAGTAACACTTTTTACAAATCATCCTATTCTTGCCATGTTTGGTGGAAGCATCATGACTGCTCTTATCCAGTCATCTAGCGCCATGATTGCCATTGTCCAACAAATGTATCATTTAAAAGCTATTTCTCTCTACGTTTCTATTCCTTATATCTTTGGCTGTAATATTGGTACAACCATTACCGCTTTTCTTTCTGCTTTTAAAGCGAATTCTTCTGCTAAAAAAGCTGCTCTATTTCATTTCCTATTTAATGTTATTGGAACGACTTTTTTCATGATTTTCCTGACGCCTTTTTATCATCTTTTTTTAACATTTCGCTTTTATATTCCTATTTCACCTCGTTTACAACTTGCTTTTATTCATGGTTTCTTCAATATTGTCACCACATTCCTTATTTTTCCTTTTTATAAGTATATAATTTCATTTATAGAAAAGTGTTTTAAAGAGAATTGTTAAGGTTTTGTAAAGAAACTTAACATAATCTTTACACAAAATTAACATTCCTTTAAAATAGAAAATATAGGAGTGTGATTATATGACATTAGCAGATATCAACTGGCCTTTGATTCTGGCAGGGCTTGGTTTATTTTTATTTGGTATCGATTATATGGGTGATGGTTTAAAAAGTTATGCTGGAGATAAATTAAAGGACATTATTGATAAATACACCTCAAGTCCTGTAAAAGGAATATTAATTGGGGCCTTAGTAACATGTTTGATTCAATCAAGTTCTGGGACAACAGCTCTTACCATTGGATTGATTCGTTCTGGTTTAATGAATTTAAATCAAGCAGTAGGAATTATCATGGGTGCCAATATTGGAACGGTTATTACTTCTGTTTTAGTTGGTTTAAAGATTTCTAAATATGCGGTTTATTTCATTATTATTGGTGCGTTTGTTTCTATGTTTTCTAAAAACAAAAAAACAAAGTATTTATCACAAATTATTTTTGGATTTGGTTGTTTATTCTATGGCTTAGATTTAATGGGAAACAATTTATCGATGATCGCTGAAGTTCCAGAATTTACACAAATTACTGAATTCTTAATGAAAAGTCCTTGGCTTGGTTTACTTGGTGGAACAATTCTTACATGTGCGATTCAATCATCAGCTGCAACCATTGCCATTGTTCAACAAATGTATGGAGCAGGTGCTATCGGTTTAAATATTGCTTTACCATTTTTATTTGGATCAAATATTGGAACAACAATTACAGCAGTTCTAGCATCCATTGGTGGATCTATCCCTGCTAAAAGAGCTGCTTTCTTCCACGTTTTATTTAATGTTATTGGATCTGTTTTATTCATGATTGTTTTATCACCATTTACTTTATTGATTCAATATATTAATTCAGTAAGTACCATGTCCCCTGAATTACAACTTGCAGTTGCTCATGGTATCTTTAATATAGTAACAACGATTTTATTCTTTCCATTTATTAATAAGATTGTTGTTATTATTAAAAAAATCATTCCAAATCATTCAAAAGAATTACAAATGGATTTATCAGAATTAGATCCTCATGTTGTTCAATTGTTCCCTTCTCATGCTTTAGCTATCGCTAAAAACAAGATTTTAGAAATGGGAGCTATTACTGTTGAAGCTTGTGAAAATGTTAGAGAATATTTTATTTCTAAAAGTTCTACTGCTAAAGAAGCTGTCGAAGAATTAGAAAATGCAATCAACTTATTAGATAAAAAGATTGCTGAATATTTATTACTTATTTCACATGAACAATTAAATGATCATGATTCAAAAGAATATTTTGCTGATATGAAATCAATTAAAGATCTAGAACGTGTCGGTGATTTATGTATTAACTTAACTCAATTCTTTGAAGCTGTTTATGATGAAAAAGATGATTTTTCATCAGAAGCTAAAGATGATATTATTGCTATGATCAATATGGATATTGAAATGTTAAATCATGCAATGGTGGCTTTTGATAAACATGATTTAGATGATATTATATATGTCGATGATCGTGAAAGTAACTTAGATTATTATAATAAAAAAGCAAAACAAAGACATATTCAACGTGTTACTAATAAAACTGAAAAATCAGTTATTGTCAATTCTACATACGTTGATATCTTATCTAATTTAGAGCGTATTGGTGATCATTGCCAAAACATTGCTGAATCTTATATGTTAGAAGAAGAAAACTTCAAACCTGATTATGAAGTTGATTCTGCATTTAATCAATAGTCATGGATTTCCATGACTATTTTTGTTATGATGTAACAGTCAAAGGAGTCACATATGTATAAATTATTAGATTATGATATAACTGAATATAAGCAATTAGAAAACACTTTAAATGAATTATCTAAACAAGGGATTAACCCTACCTCTTTAGGTAAAATCAGTCATTTTGTAAAAAATGATAAACACTACTACTACCATGTAGATTTACTGATCAAAAAACCAGCAACTCCTAAAAGAAAGGCATTGCACGATTTTATCAATGAATATGAAAAACAAATGTTTGATTATTATGGTAAAATAGGAAAATTTATTATTTTTACAACTGAAAATAAACGTGCTTTACCAAAAGAAAGACAAAAAGCAATTGATGAATATTTAAGTACTCGTAAAATTAGTACAACAACTTATTTTGTTTTATGGACTTTCTTTGCTTTTTTTGTTGCACAGCTTGTTTTACAAAAAAATCAAGTTCAAGAATTTCTAACTAATGGAAGTATTTTCATCCATTATTTACCTCTTATTTTATTTATAACAATTCTTATTCGTAGCCTTTATAAAATTGTTTTAGCTTGTCAAAAAAGCTTTGGAAAGATTATTAAACATCTCTTCTACGCTATGACTATTGTTACTTGTGTAGTAGCTATACTTGGATGTGTTTTAGATATTACTGATAGAAAGGATATTCCTTTAAATCAAAATATTTTAACATTGCAAGTATTTGATAAAGAAACAAATTCAAAGAAATATCCAAACTACAAACACACTAATAGTTTTATTGTTGAATCTACTTCTTATTTTGAAGAAAACAAACAAGGTGACCTCATGTATAGTAAAGATTATTGTTTTAAATCAACTGACAAAACAAACACTTTCTTTAATCGTTATTTAAAAAATTATGAAGATGTTCCTGTTATTAAAATTGATAAAAATACTTATCTATTTAAACTTGATACATCTTATGATACTTTACTCTATAAAAAAGAAAATCATTTCTATTTTGTTTCTGCAAACTTTAGTTTAAAAAATGATTATCAAAATATTATTGAGTTTTATAAATAAACAAAAAATCCACCTCAAAGTGGATTTTTTATTTACCTGTAATAATAAGATAGATAAGAAGTAAAGCAATAATAATCATTGTTGAAATAAGTACACGTCTTTCAAACTCACTATAATCATCATGACAAAGATAATGGGCTAGATAGTTAAGAACTAACGCTATAAGCAAAAATACTCTTCCAATCATAAAATAAGATGTATTCATGACCACAGGTTCAATAAGCAATAAAACATCAACCAAATTGATTTTATATTTATGATGTGGTTTACAAATTTTATACAGTAATTTCTTCATTAATAAAACGTACTCACTTCTTCTATTGTTTTTCTTTTTGGCATACTTGGTTCAATATCCGGATAACCCACACCTATTACAGAAACAATCGTTTCTTGTACAGGAATTTCTAAAAGTTCACGGATAGCTCTTTCATCCCTGATTCCCATAACAAGTGTTCCTAAACCAAGTTCAGTCGCCTTAAGGATCAAGTTTTGATTAGCTAGTCCACAATCATAAACACCCCAACCATTTTGTAATTCATTGTCAGGACTTCCATTTCTTTGAAAACCTGCACGATCTTTAACAAATGTTGTCACAATTAAAACAGGTGCATCAGCTATATTTTTTTGATTAAATTCTGGTAAACATTTTTCTTTAAACTGTTTCAACATTTCCCTTGATTGAATAACATGATATCGTGGTGTTTGGCTATTTTTCCAACTTTCTGAATAGATGCCAGCTTGAATCATTTCTTCAATTTTTTCTTTTTCTACAGGTTGTTGTTTATATTTTCGAATACTTCTTCTTTGTTGTAAAACATTTTGTAACTCCATAATTTTCACTCTCCTGCTTTTATTATAAAAGAAAAGACTATCGAATGATAGCCTTACTTATTTAATTCAATCATGAGCTCACAAATCTTATTTGAAAAAGCCACTGGATCTTCAATAGATAATCCTTCAATCAACAATGCTTGATCGAATAACAATGAAGCATAATCATTGATCTTATCTGCATTATTTTGATAAACATTTTGAATGGCTTTGAAGATATCATGATTTGGATTGATTTCAAGAATTCTACCTGCTTTAACATCTTGACCATCAGGCATTGCATTTAATACTTTTTCCATTTCAAAAGATACACCTTGATCAGATACTAAACATACTGGATGAGATTTTAATCTATTTGATACTTTAACATCCACAACTTTATCTTTTAAAGCTTCTTTTAATGATTCTAATAATGATTTATTATCTTCATTGATCTTTTCTAATTCTTTCTTTTCTTCTTCACTATCTAAGTTTAAATCACCTTGAGCAACGTTTTTGAAAGCTTTAGAATCATAATCTCTCATCATTTGAATCATAAATTCATCAACATTATCCATCATGTATAAAACATCAAAGTCACGATCTCTAACAGCTTCTACTTGTGGTAAATGAGAAATCTTTTCTTTTGTTTCCCCACTAGCAAAATAGATTTCTGTTTGTCCTTCTTTCATGTTTTCAACATATTCTTTTAAAGTAATCATTTTTTCTTCTTTACCCGAATAGAATAAAAGTAAATCTTGTAATTTATCTTTTAACATTCCATAGCTTTGATAAATACCAAATTTTAATTGTAAACCAAAGTTTTTAAAGAATTTTTCATATGTTTCACGATCTTTTTTCAACATATTTGTAAGTTCACTTTGGATTTTCTTTTCAATACGATCTGCAATAACTTTTAATTGACGATCGTGTTGTAACATTTCTCTTGAAATATTTAATGATAAATCTTGTGAATCAACTAACCCTTTTACAAATCTAAAATGTTCTGGAATTAAATCGCTTGCTTTATCCATAATGAAGACACCACGACTATAAAGTTGTAAACCTTTTTCATAATCATTTGAATAGAAATTCATTGGTGGTTGACTTGGAATAAATAATAATGCATCATAAGAAACATTTCCTTCTACAGATGTATGAATGACTTTCATTGGATCAGAGAAATCATTGAATTTATCTTTATAGAATTCATTATATTCTTCATCTTTAATATCTTTTTTATTTCTTTTCCATAAAGGAACCATTGAATTTAATGTTTTATTTTCAACAACGTCTTCATATTCATCGCTATCTTCTTTTTTCTTAGATGTTGTCACATCCATTTTAATTGGATAATGTA
>UQVG01000137.1 GCA_900544435.1 uncultured Erysipelotrichaceae bacterium
TTTCAAAAAAAGAAGAAAAAAAGTAAAAAAAGAACAGAAAATAAGTAGGAGGACTACTTATGGACAAAATAAATAAAATAACAACAAGTAAACAAACAACAATGTATGATCATCTGTGTAAAATGATCATAGGAAATGAAGAAGTATTATCAAGAATCATAAAGGTAGTTGTAGATGAAGCAAAGCATTTAAGTATTGAAGAAATTAGAAGACTAATAAAAGGAGTACATATAGGTGATAGAATAGTTAATCCACATTTTCATCTTGTAGATAAGGAAGGCTTCATCAAAGATGAAGGGATGGTATATTATGATATTTTATGTTATATTGATGTACCACAAAAAGATGGAAAGAAAATACGGGTTTATTTGAATGTAGAAATACAAAATAATCTTTATCCAGGATACTCAATTATTATGAGAGGGCAAGCTTATATTGCCAGAATGTTATCTAGTCAATGGGGAAGAGAGTATGATGGTAAAAACTATGATGGAATGAAAAAGGTTTATTCTTTGTGGATTATGCCAAAGGCTCCAAAGATAAAAGATGGGCATATGAATGTCTATGAAACAAATGAAAGGATTGTTTGTGGAACGACAGCAGAAGAAAAAGAAGTTTATGACAAGGGTGTTATTCTTGTGATATACTTAAACAAAGAACATAACTTAGATGAAAAATATAAAGTATATGATGAATTATTTACACCACTGATGGTATTTTTGAATAATGTATTAGATTATCAAGAAAAATTAAAAATAGTAGAAGAATACGGATTTGATACAAAGAAAATAGAAGGAGAGGTTAGAGATATGTGCGATTTAGGTGAAAGTATTGCATTAGAAGCAAGAAATGAAGGAATTTGGTACTACGTCAAGAAAAAGTACCAGTTAAACTGAAATATTTCATTTAGTTTAACTGTTTTTTGCATAACTTCTTTCATACTGATTTGGGCTTTGATAATTACAGTGACTATGCGTTCTCACTGTATTATAAAATGTCTCTATATATTCAAATATCAGTTTATATGCATCATCATAATTTTGGATTTTATATTGATTTAACCACTCCCTCTTTATTAATGAATGAAACGATTCTATACATGCATTGTCCCATGGACATGCTTTTTTTGAATAGCTTCGTTTCATTTTTTCTGTTATTTCTTTATATAATTCACTTGTAAACTGTATTCCTCTATCACTATTATACCGAATTCAGTATAATAGTGACTATACCGAAGAAAAAACTATACCGAAGTTTTGATAACGGTATAGGAAAAACTTCTCATTCTTCGGTATAGTATTCTTATCAGTCAAGTGAATATAGATCTTTTATATTGTTAGATTTAGTCCATAGCTTTTCTTCAGTTATTGTTCCTACATGTGATTTGTTCAATGCCTCTGACATCATTTCTAATGATGCAAATGCATAAAAACCAGAAGTTGTTGACATGCTTTCATGCCCAAGAAACTGCATAATAAATGGTAATGGAACTCCATCTTTGTATAGATCCATTGCTTTTGTTTTACGTAACATATGACAGTGTACTCGATCTGGAACGAGAGCACATCTTTCCTTGGCTATTTTAGCTGCCTGTTTTAAAATCAGGGCAATACTGTCAGTGGAAAGCTGATGAGGCTTGTTATCTAAAAATGAATAAAACAAATATTCATCTTTTGATTCCTCATGAAATTCAGTCAAATAGTTTTTGAGATGTAAAACTGTTTTTCTGGTAAGGGGAACATTTCGTGTTTTTCGTCCTTTTCCTATAACTGTCATATATGGGTTACGTACATCCAAATGTAATGATGAAACTTTCAGATCAGCTATTTCCTGAACACGACATCCTGAATCATACATTAATATAAGTATCATTCGATTACGTCTGTGTTTTACCGTATCTCCAACAAATGCTGATAAAATGGCTTTTGTTGCTTCTGGTTTAAGATATTCTATGGGTTTTTTAATGATTTTTTGACCTTTGATGGTACATGCGTTATTATAGAACACTCTAAGTTCAAAATCTTCTTCTGAACATTATTTTAAAAATGATTTCAAGGCGGTCATTCTTAAATTTATAGTCTTTGCTGATGCATTTTTATTTTTCAACCAAACGATATAATCTTTCATATTTGCTCTTGTGAATATGTCAAACGTTATTTTGTCATTGGTTATATTTTTTTCATCATTGATAAATGTAAGATACAATTTGATTGATATTTTATATGATTCAACTGTTTTATCTGATAGATTTCTTACAATTGGCATGTATTCATGCAGAAAACTGCGAGCCAACTTCCAAAAAGAAGAATCCTGATTGCGATTATATTTCATATTCATCTGCCTCCGGAATCAAGTCATTACTTGAAAATGAAATTTGATTGTACTTGGGAAAAAAATCGGGAATGAGATGGAGATAATAATATGTACTTTCTAAATTGGAATGTCCCATGTATGTCATTAAGTACGGAAGCTTAGCGTATACATTCTCACCATTTGATGACCATTTCAAAAGGTTCTCACATGCAAAATGATGTCTTAAATCATATGCTCTGGGTTTTACTTCAGTTTCTCTTCTTAGTCCAGCTAAATCCCATATTTTATTAAAGTATAGCGGAATTGAATTCGAGGAATAATACTTATCAATTTGATCAGAAAAGAAATATTTTCTATTTGGAATAATATTGTTCATGAGTGAATCATATTTGTCAAAAAAGGCTTTTGATTCGGTACTTATAAATAATCTTCTATCACGATATGCTTTTGATCCTATAATATCAATATATCCTAAATCTAAATGAACATCTTTTCTTTCTAAAACACGTGCTTCTTTACATCTTGCACCAAAATAATATAAAAAATGAAATATTGCTGGCAGTACGAGAGACTCTTTAATCTTCGATGTCTTGCTTTTATGCAGCTCAATTTGTTGAAAGAATTTATGAAGTTCCTCGTTAGAAAAGAGATATATGTTTGCTTTATATCTTACAGATTTATATTTGTCACTTAGTATATAAGATTTATTGTCAATACTATTGAGATATCGGCCAAATTCTCTAATGTATGACATATATCCCATGTACTGCGAATGAGTATGTTCCTTCAGCTGATGAACCCAGTTTTCCACTGTCTTTTTGTCCAAATAATCATAATTTCCATTTACTGAATTATATTTATCAAAGTTATGTAAATAATATTCTCCTGTCTGATATAAAAGACCGACTGAATGTTTAAACATAAGAAATGATTCAATACTTTTGCCTAATCTGCTTTTGAACTCATTCATACAGTTCACCATCCATTCCAATATCTTTCATTGAAAGAACACATTCCCTCAATTTTTCTGAATCAGTAGAAATATAGACATTTGTAGAATTAGGATCTGAATGTCCAAGTATTGCAGATATTGTTTCAAGTGCCACACCACTTCGTACAAGTGTTGATGCTGTATTATGCCTTAAAAAGTGTACACCAAAAAACCTATTGTCCATTGGAATATCAGCCAGATTCATGATTTTACGGACTATTTGATAACATGCTGAATGATCAACCAGTGGATTATATGGAGGATAATGGCTGAGAAAGACATTATCGCAATTACTCTTTTCACGCTCCAAGGTCATATAGAGAAATAATGCATTTCCAATATCAGTACGAAGTGGCAACTTAACTTCATTCCCTGTCTTTGATTGTACAAATTGAATACAATCATTTTCCCAGTTTATATCGGTTAGTTTTAAAGATACAATGTCGCATGCTCGCATTCCTAAAATATATCCTAACAAGAAAATAGATTTATCTCTATTTGTTACTTTGTTTGAGTCTAATACTTCTTGTATCCTCATATTTTCATCATCACTTAAAACAGAAATAATCCTTTTGAACCTTGGTGAATGAATACCTTTGATTCGTTGAAGCAGATCATTTCTGTTTATAAATCGAAGATAGGAACGCAATCCACATAGTATGTACCTCTGTCTGTTAGGCTTAATTGTTGATATAAAAGAGTAGACTAGATCAACAGACAGGGCATCTATTTGATTTAAATCAGTTTCTGACAAGTAATTCAAAAACATATAAACATTATATGTGTAACCATGTTTCGTTGATTCCTTTAAATCCTTTTGATAGATATATGACTTGTAGTCATCGTATTCATTTTGAAATCTTATTTTTGTATCATCAAATTTCACTCCCTGTTTAATCGCTAGATCAAAATAACCGTTAACTAAATAAAAATTTAAAAGTCTTGTGATTCGACCTCTGTCAAAGTAACGATGAGCACTAAAATGCCCATCAACATAAATATCTTCGGCATATTTATTGCCCAGTTCAAAAGTATAATTACTTGTGTGATGTGCCTCACAAAAACGTTTTAAAACTTTTAGTTCTCTTTCATACTTAGCTAATGTTGATTCTTTGTAATGTTTTTTTCTCAAGAAAGCTAAGAGTTCTTGAGATAAAAAAATGATATCGTTCATAATCATAACCTCCTATGATTATACAATATCAATTAACGATTATTATGAGAATACTATACCGAAGAATGAGAAGTTTTTCCTATACCGTTATCAAAACTTCGGTATAGTTTTTTCTTCGGCATAGTCACTATGTATAATTACTGGTTTTTTAATATTTCTTCGCTCCTGTGCTATTTTTATTGCTTCAAGCACTGATTCTGCTGTCATATCTTTTGTAAGTACCCAAGATACTATTTTCCTTGAAAACAAGTCCATTACACTTGTCAAATAAACAAAACCATCATCATATGTCCATATGTAGGTTATATCTGTACACCATGCTGCATCTGGTGATGATGGATCAAAATCTCTTTTTAAGATATTTTTCAACCTTTTTGAAAAATTTTTTGATATTGTTGTTCTTGTCCATGGTTTTATATAATGTGCTTTTACATGCATTTCCCGCATATAATTTCCTACTGTTTTTTCAGATATCACATATCCTTTTTTCTTGAGTTCTTCAGTGATTTTTGGCGCTCCATAGATTTCATGGCTTCCTTTATGTATTTCACTTATTTCCTTTTTTACAGTTTCTTTTCGTTTCTTTGATTTTGATGGTTTTCTATTTGACCAGCTTTTAAACCCGCTTCTTGAAACACTAAGTATTTGAGTTACAGCTCTTAAAGAAACGCTTTTAATACCAGCATTCTCTTCTATGTATTCTTTGATTGCCTCGTAAAGTACGTTTACTGGCTGCTTACTATGCTCATAGCTTTTTTTAATATTTCAACGGCATCTTTCAGATCTTTGTTTTCTTTTTTTAAACGGGCAAGTTCTTTTGCATCATCACTTGAAAAATTGCCTGATCCTCTAAATAAATCTCTATTTTCATTCTTATTATCATTTTTGTCTTTTGCATCACTGAATTGTTTACACCATCTATGAATTGAGCTGTTGGAAATTCCCAAGTTTTTAGCTACTTGTTCAAAAGTCAATTCAGGATGATCTTTTCTATATTGCACTGCATCCAATTTAAATTGTTTATCTATTACTTTTTTACCTGCCATATTTAGTACCTCTTTTTCTTATTTTAGATTAGTATTCTTTTCAATATTTTTCAATTCATTTTTTGAGACATTATTTCTATTTAACTGGTACTAAATTTATACTAGCACTAAATTAATCAAGGAATTAATCAAGGAAAAGAAATAGCGCGTAAAGAAAAGAATATTGAACATATAAGAAATGTTATGAATGAACTAAATTGTTCATATCAAAGAGCAATGGATATTTTAAGATTATCAGAAGATGAAAGAAAGGATATTGAAAAGTATTTTTAATCATAGAAAGAGAGTAAAATCTCTTTTTTTATTGTACAAAAAAATTGTTAATAAAATAAAATTACATAATAATAAAAAATTATAAAT
>UQVG01000138.1 GCA_900544435.1 uncultured Erysipelotrichaceae bacterium
CAAAATGAAATATGTTTTATTTTAAAGTTTAAATTATATAAAAATAAATTATAAAGCAAAGATGACAAATAAGTTCATCTTTTTTTTCATGCCATAAAACTCACTTTCATGCCAGAAAGATATTAATAGAAAAGAAAATAAATAAAATAATAAGTGTAGAGAGGAAAATTTAAGAAATTTTCAAAAAATACTTGAGTATAAAGTGACTCTATAGTCTATGTTAAAGGTGTCAAAGGAGGAAATGACTTATGGAAAAGAGTAAAAAGACATTAAAAATGATTGGAATTTGTATTATTGGACTTGTAATTGTGGTGGCAGTAAATATGTTGAAGAAACCAGAAGATCCATTTAAAAATGATGATCGTGTTAAACTTGGATATCAACATGTTGAAGAAAGCGATATATTGAATAGTAAAGATTATGATTCATATTATGTTTATTTTTATGAAACAGGAAATGAAAAATGTAAAGATACAAATGAAGTGGTCAAATCTTATGTTAGAGGAAAATCAAGCATTTATGTATTCAATATGGAAGAAGCAAAAGATATCAAAACAGGAAAAGATTTTGATTATAAAAATGTGACAGATTATAAAGATATTACAATAAAACAAGTACCAATGCTTATTCATGTAGAAAACAAAAAGATTGATCATGTTTATTACAAAGCAAGTGATATTAAAAAAGCATTAGAATAGTAGGTGAAAGTTATGTTGAAGTTTGCATTAGAAATGTTGTGGACAGAAAGAAAAAAAGCGTATGGCTTAGTTGTTTCTATTGTTACAACACTTAGTATTTGTTTATTGTTTTTACATTTTATTATTAATCCATATCTCGCTAAAAAGGTGACATATGATGATATTCTTGATTTTAGTGAACCTTATTGCATTATGTTGATGGGATTGTTTATTTTAATGGTTTGTGTTTCATTGATTTGTTATTCATGTAACTATTATATGAAACTTCATGCTAGAGAAATAGGAATGCTTAAAATGGCAGGATTTAATCAAGGAAAAGTTATTCTTTATCAATTAGTTCAAATGATTATGCTCATGGTTGTTTCAGTAATAATCACTTGTTGCTTATCATTAGTGACAACACCAATCTTTTTAACAGTTGTTTATCGTTATTGTCATATTCATCAAAGTGTTTTCTATTTTAATACAAGATTATTTTCAATGATAGGGATTTTAGTTGTTTGTATTTTAATTGTTTTAATTGGAATGCAAGTGAACTATATCAACAATAATTCTTTATCATCGCTTATTAAAGATAAATACATTACGACACAGAAAGAAGATCATCGTGTATTTGTCATACCTGATTATATCTATATTTTAGGTTATTTCTTAGGACTTTATGCGATGTATGTAGGAGAAGAATTAGATGCAGGATTTGCGATTGCTTCTTGTATTGGAGCTATCAGTGCTTATGGTTTGTTTTATTATTTCATTCCTCATACTTTAAATGAAATGGTTGATTCATTGAATTTAAAAGGAGAAGATACGATTGTTTTAGGTGATTTAGCTTTATTTATGCAACAAAGTAAATTACTCATTGTCTTTATTATGTTAGCCGTCATTTTAATACCAACATTTATTTTCTCATCGCTTCATATGAAGATGTTGCATATTGCTTTACACATTGGCGCTGTCTTAATTAATTTTGTTTTATGTTTAAGTGTTGTCAGTCGTTTTGATATCGATGCTTTAGAAAAGAAAGAACATTTTAAAAACTTATGTAAGATGGGACTTACAAATCAAGATGTTAAGAAAATATCTTATAAAGAAGGAAATGGATTTTATGTTGTTTTATGGATCTTTGCAGGTATTTATATTTTAAGTATTGCGTGTACGTTTTTAATTCGTGCATCGATTGATTTAGGACTTGTTGGTATTGTTTTACTTGAGTTTGTTGTTCCTTATGGAATAGCTGAATTGATTGTTTATTTAAAGAAAAGAGGTCAAAATTATGAGTTACATGGAAATTAGAAATTTAAAGAAAGTTTATAATCCTTATGGTGTTCATCCTAAGGTGGCTTTAAATGGATTAGATTTTGAAGTAGAAAAAGGTGATTTTATTTGTATTATGGGTGCCTCTGGTTCAGGGAAGACGACACTTGTTAATATCTTGTCAACGATTGATGAAGCCACTCATGGACAAATTTTTCTTAATCAAAAAGATTTACTTCTTTTATCAGAAAAAGAAAAAGCAAATTTAAGAAAAGAAGAAATTGGTTTTATTTTTCAAAATTATAATCTTATTGAATCATTAACAATCAAAAATAATATTTTATTTTCATTAAGACTAAATAAAGTGGATCAAAAAAGACAATTAGAAAAATTAAATGAACTTACAAAAATGTTAAATATTGAAGAAATCATTGATAAATATCCATCCCAATGTTCAGGTGGACAACAACAAAGAGCTGCGATTGCTAGAGCATTGATCAATGAACCAAAGATCATCTTTGCTGATGAACCAACAGGGAATTTAGATAGTTTAAATGCCAGAGAACTGATGGAATATCTTGTTAAAATCAATGAAGAAAAACATACAACGATTATTATGGTGACGCATGATAGCTTTGTTGCTTCTTATTCAAAGAAAGTTTATTACATGAAAGATGGACATTTAGATTTATCGATAGATCGTCTTACAAAATCACAAGATGATTATTATAAAGAAATTGTTAAAGTTACAACACAAATGCATTTATAAAACAGGAATTTTTCCTGTTTTTTTATAGAATTATTTTTTCTAATTTTGTAAGAGCTTTCATTGATGTGCAATAGTGTGTTAAAATAGCAATAAAGGTGGGATTGAAATGGATGATTTTTTAAGAGAAATAGAAACATCTGTATTTAGAGAATGGATCAATAATCAAAAAAGAGATTATTATCATCTTCATCAAAGTGAAACTGATCCAGATGCAATTATTATAGAAAATGAATATTGTTATAGCTATGTAACCTTTAATCCACAATGTATCATTGAATTATGTGTAATGAATAAAAGAACAGATGAAATGGCTTTTTATCTCCATTTTCAATTCAAGACACTTAAACATGCCATTTCTTTATTTGAAGAAATGGATCAATGTATTAAAAAGATGGTTGATCAACCGATGTGTCGTCTTTTATTATGTTGTAGTGGGGGAATGACAACTGCTTTTTTTGCGGATAAAATCAAAAATGGTATTAAAGTATTAAATTTAAATATGGAAGTAGCAGCAACTTCTTATCAAAAAATATATAATGTTGCTCAAAACTATGATGTTATTTTACTAGCACCACAAGTATCCTATGTTAAATTACAAGTTGAAAAAGTCTTTAAAAATAAACTTGTTTTAAAGATACCGACACAAATTTTTGCTTCTTATAATGTTGGTGCATTGATTACTTTTGTAGAAGAATCTTTAAAACATAAAGAAAACAAATACAATGGTTATGTTGAACCATTAGCTTCTATGATGGAGATTAAAACAAAGAAAAATATTTTAGCGGTCTCAATTAACGCTAATGGTGAAAATAGTCATATTTCTTATCGTTTATATAATCCTCATCAAGAAATTGTCTTAGATAGTAGTATTATTAAAAGTAATATTAAACTTCAAGATGTTTTAGATGCTTTAGATACAGTTGTTTTACAAAATGAAATGATTGATGTGATTTCGATTGCTTTGCCGGGAGTTATGGTTGAAGGAAATATTTATTCAGGGATTATAGAAGGTGGTAATCATCAACTTAAAGAACTCTTAGAAAAAAGATATGAAAAAGAAATTTATTTGATTAATGATGTTAATGCGGCGGTTGTAGGTTATTATGCTTCACAAAATCAATATAAATCACTTGCTTTTTTATTCCAACCAATTGGTCGTATGGCAGGAAGTGGTATTATTGTAAGTGGACAACTGGTAAGAGGAATGGATCATTTAGCAGGTGAAGTAGCATTATTACCTTTAAAACTTTCTGATGCTTATTTAACGTTAGCTAATACCCCAGAAGGTACTTTGGAATTGGTGACTAAAAACATCATGAGTATTATTGCGATTGTGGCACCTGAAGCGATTGTTGTTTATAGTGATTTGATTTTAGACAGTCAAGATGTCAGTGATGAAATCAAAAAAGCATTAAGTCAATATCCTTTAAAAGTGTATCCACAAATTATTAAAGTAGAAAATATCTTAGAATATATATTATTAGGAGCAATGATTTTAAGTGCAAAGGAGTAAGAAAATGAAAATTATTTGGCATGGACATTCGTGTTTTGAAATATCAGGAAAAGAAGGAACAATTGTTTTTGATCCTTATCAATCAGGTTCAGTTCCAGGATTAAATCCTTTAAAATTGAAGGCAAACCTTGTGTTGTGTTCTCATGAACATGATGATCATAATGCAAGAAATTGTGTAGAAGTAGCACCAAAAGATTTTAAAGTGACATGTATTGAAACCTATCATGACCATCATCAAGGAAGTCATCGAGGTAAAAACACGATTCATATCGTTGATTTTGAAGATATGAAAGTTGTTCATATGGGAGATATTGGTTATGTAATGGATGATGTTTCAAAACTTAAAAACTGTTATATTTTGATGATTCCTATTGGTGGCTATTATACAATTGATACCAAAGAAGCTTTAGAATACATTGAACGTATAAAACCACGTATTGTTATACCAATGCATTATCGTAGTCATGAATTTGGTTATGATGTATTATCAACCAATGAAGAATTTATTCAACAATCATCTTCTATTACATATGTTGATGATTGTTTAGAAGTTAATAAGGATACGAAAACACAAACAGTTGTATTTAAAAAACCAAGGAATTAATTTTCCTTGGTTTTTGTTGTAATCATTAATAAGAGTATACTTACAAAAATCATAGCAAGAGCGATGATAAAAGCATAGATATAAGAACCGAAGAAATCATAAATATAACCTACCATTGATAAAGAAATAGCTGCACCAACATTAGAGGCAAAAGAAATTGTTGGAAATGCCTTTGCATAGTTTTCTGTTTTAAAGAAATATTTTGTAAGCAAAGGAACAGCGACAGCTCCTAATGAATAACATGAACCAAATAAGAAAGCACCAACAATAAGAAGTGTCATGGAACGTCCAACCATTAATAAGACAATTCCTAGAATATTTACACTAATCATCATTAAGGTTGCTTTCATTTCACCAAAATGATCACTTAAACTTCCAATAATTAATTTAGAAACAATATTTCCCATCATTCCTGCTGATAATAAAATCGCACATGAAGTTAAAGGAAAACCTAATGATTCACCATAACCTGGTAAATGTTGTGTTACACTGGTAATACAGCTAATCAACATACCAAAGATAAAGAAGGCGATAAAAGAAATTGACATAAAATGGAATGAAGATGTTGCTTGATTTTGTGTTGTTTCTTGTTTTTCTTGATAACCATAAGGAAGAAGACCTTCATCTTTAGCATTCATCGAAAATGGATAAAGAACAGCTGGTAAACATAAAAGTAAAAGAATAATCGCTTTTAATAGATAGCCCATTTGCCAATTAAAAGAACTGATCACACTTGATAAAACTGGAGAGCAAAGGGTTCCACCTAAACCACTAAAACCAAAGGCAATACTAGTAGCGAGACCATGTTTCTTTTCAAACCATCCATTGATAATCATGGTAATGGGTACAATAGAAAAAAGACTTGTCGACATTCCGCGAATGGCTCCTAAAATATAGAAAGTAATAGCATTTTTTCCAAGTGCCATAGCGGCTGTTGAAACAACTGCAATAATAACACTGAAAGTTAGAATCTTTTTAAAAGAAAATTT
>UQVG01000139.1 GCA_900544435.1 uncultured Erysipelotrichaceae bacterium
CTGATATATTACGAATTCCTTTCTTCGCTCTAATTAATAAATCAATTCTTCTTTGTTCATCACTATTATCTATTTCAGAATAATCTTTTTCTAAAAATTTATGATTACGATCATCATCTTTATCTTTCAAATTTAATTCTTCATTTTTTTCATCCCCCATGGTTTCAAAAACTTGTTTTTTAAACCATGTAATCCATCTTCTACCAACAACTAAATCTAAATCTTGTTGCATGGCATCTTGAAGTAAATAAGATAATGTTTGAGGCATAATATAATCATCACTATCAATGAAATAAATATAATCTCCTGTTGCATTTTCTAAACCAAGATTTCTTTTTTTAGCAACACCTTCTTCAATTGAACAAGGAATGACTTTTAAAGATATTTTATCTTTATATGTGTCTACTAATTGTTGAAATTTTTGATCATCTTGACTTCCCACTAATAATGTTTCAATTTCAACATTTTCTTGTTCACTTAAACTTTCTAAACAATCTTTTAAATATTGATAATATCCTTCATAAGGGACAATCACACTGATTTTCATACAACTCTCCTTTATTATAATTTATCTTTTAAATCATCTTTGATTTTAGTTGTAGAAATACCTTCTGTACGAGGTAAATAAACTACTTCACAATAATCTTTTAAGAAATCAAATTGACCTTTCCAATCATCACCCATGACAAAAACATCAACATCATGTTCTTGAACATCTTTTATTTTTTGATCCCATGATTCTTCTAAAATAACTTCATCAACATATTTAATAGCTTTTAAAATAGCCATACGATCTTGATCACTATGATAAGCTTTCTTACCTTTTTGGGCATTAAAAGCATCACTGCTGACTGCTACAATCAAATAATCTCCTAATTCTTTAGCACGTCTTAAAATATTCAAATGCCCAACATGGAACAAATCAAAAGTTCCATATGTGATAACTTTCTTCATCCTATCTCTCCTATCTCTTCATTTTATCTAATAATTTTTCCCAAAAACCAATTTTAGGATTTTGAACAATTCGACTTGCAAATTTTTCATCATTTAATTTTTTCTTTTCTTTTTTCTTTAAACTATTATAAAAATCAACATATTCTGCATATTCATCGCATACTTCTTCAACATCACCATATTCTTTTAAACGGCCACCTTCAATCCACATAGCCTTTTGACAGAATCCTCTTACTTGCGGTAAAGAGTGAGAAATGAAAATAATGGTTTTCCCTTGATCTTTTAGTTCATTCATTTTATCTAAACATTTTTGAGCAAATCCTTTATCTCCAACCGACAAAGCTTCGTCTACAATAATAATATCAGGATTTAAATAAAGTGAAATTGAAAAACCTAATCTTGATTTCATCCCACTTGAATATTTCTTAACGGGTTGATATAAGAAATCACCAATTTCAGCAAATTCAATAACACCTTCAGTAATTTCTTGAATTCTTTTTCTAGAAAGTCCTAGTAATGCTCCTTTAACATTAATATTTTCAAGCCCTGTAAGTTGCATATCCAATCCTGTATTGATTGCAATTAATGCTTGTTCTCCATTAATATCCATTGATCCTTCATCAATTTGTGAAATACCTGCTAAAATCAATGACAATGTCGATTTACCAGAACCATTTGTTCCTAAAATTCCTACAACTTCTCCCTTAGGAATTGTAAAAGTAATATCATTTAAAGCATAAAATCTTTGCGTAACTGAACTTTTTGATTTACCATCATTTTTCTTTTTTAATTTATATATTTTTGAAACATGTTCAAATTTAATTGCATAATCTTCCATTATTACCACCTAAATCATATCAATAAATTTATGTTTAAATTTATACATCATCATACTACCAATTGTAAAAATTACAATAACAAACACCCAAAAGAAAAGCATTTGTTTCCAATAAAATAAAATACCATGATGATATAAGAAACAATCTCTATAGCCACATACAATATAATAAATTGGATTAGCTTTCATAATATATCTTACTGTCATTTGCCATCCATATTTATGCAAACGAGAAATTGGCCATAAAATCGGTGTTAAATAAAGCAATAGACGCATACATGCTAAAATAAGCTTTCTTGTATCACGTGCTAACATATTTAAAACTGATGTAATCATGGCAAGTGAAATCGTTAAACAAATTGCAGCAAAAAGATAATAAACAAGTTCAAGCCAATAAAGTGATGGCATGATCCCTTGTGTAAGCAAAAATACAATTAATATAGCCATCAAACAAAAATGATTAAATAATTCTTTACCTACAACTGTTGCAGGTAAAACTGATACTGGAAATTTCATTTTTGTAATGACATTACGTTTAGCATAAATGGCATTGGCACCATTAGTAATACATGGGCTAATAAAAAACCACACAACCATCCCACATAACATCCATTGAATAAAAGGAATCTTTCCTACAGCCTTTCTATTCATAATTAAACCAAATACAAAATAATACGTCATAATTTGAATTGCTGGATTAGCAAAATTCCAAAAGACACCTAATCTTGAATCTCGCATATCAGAAAGCAATTCATACTTTGAAATACAATATATACGATACAAATTTGTAAAGTTTTCTTTTAATACATATCGAATACTTTTAAACATAATTACCTCCAAAAAGTAAACCTATTATTACTTTTACATCATACCACTATTTTTTGCAAATAAAAACAAAAAAAAGGAACAATGGTCTAAATTACCATCATTCCTTAAAAATATTTATTTATTCATCCATGATTCATCACTTGGATCAACTTTCCAAGCTTTTAATTTTTCCATATCTTCATGTTTAATATAATCATGTTCTTTAGCAACTTCAATTAAAGTATCATAATTTGATAAAGTTACAAATGGACAATGTGCATTTTCAAAATTAACTGTTGCTTTATCTAAACCATATGTAAAGATAGCAATAAGTCCTAATACTTCACATCCAGCTTCTCTTAAGGCTTCTACACATTCTAAAGAAGAACCACCAGTTGAAATTAAATCTTCAACAACAACAACTTTCATTCCTTCTTTAACAACACCTTCAATACGATTATTACGTCCATGAGATTTAGCTCCTCCACGAACATAACCCATTGGTAAATCTAAAATATCAGCAGCTAAAGCAGCATGTGCAATACCTGCAGTTGCAGTTCCCATTAAACATTCTGCATCTGGGAAATTATCCTTTACAAGTTTAGCAAGCCCTTGTTCAACATCTTTTCTAACTTTAGGATAAGATAAAGTTAAACGGTTATCACAATAAATTGGTGATTTAATACCACTTGCCCAAGTGAATGGTTCATTTGGTCTTAAAAAGACAGCTTTAATATCTAATAAATCTTTAGCAATAATTTTTTTCATTTCTATTCTCCTTGAAAATCTTGATAAACTTTTTTATATGTAGCAAGAGGATCTTGACTTCCTGTAATTGTTCTACCAACAACAATATAACTTGAAGTTAATTCTTTTGCCATTGCTGGTGTTGTGACACGTTTTTGATCATTAACACTATCACTTGCAAGACGTATTCCTGGTGTAACTGTTAAGAATTCTTGTCCTAAATGATCATGAATGATTTTTGATTCTAATGGTGAACATACAACACCATCTAATCCTGCTGCTTTAGCATTTTCAGCCCATTTTAACACAACATTTTCTAATGGTTCATGAATTAATAATTGATTATCTAATACATCTTGATCTAAAGATGTTAAACATGTTACAGCAATACATAAAGGTCTTTTACCACCTGTTTTTCCTTCTTCTAGCCCTTCAATAGCAGCTTTCATCATGTCAATACCACCAGAAGCATGAACATTGACCATATCTACATCTAATTTAGCAAGTTGTCTCATTGCACTTTTTACAGTATTTGGAATATCATGTAATTTTAAATCCAAAAAGATCTTATGTCCCATTTCCTTAATCATCTTAATGATTTCAATTCCTTCTCCATAAAACAATTCCATCCCTACTTTTACATAAAGACTTTCTCCCTCAAATTGTTTTAAGAAGTTTTCAACATCACTTTTTGTCTTAAAATCAAGAGCAATACAAATTCTACTTTCGTTCATAAAAGCCTCCTTATTATTCTTTTTCTATTATATCAAAATTAATACTTCTATTCTATACGATTTATTTATTTTTTTGATATTCTTCTAATAAGTGTTCTCCTAGCATTTCAAATGTCCAATTAAAATTTGTTGCCGTAACAATAGCTTTTAAACAAAGCTTTTGATTATCTTTTAAAAGATACAATATTTGATCCATTTTTGATGATGAAACATTTGAAAAAAGAATAATTGCTGGCTCAATTTTCTTATTTTTAGATTTCTTTATTTTCTTATTTAAAATATCTTTTACTTTAGTTTGTATCATTTGAGCTGTTAATTGAATTACTTCTATATTCATCATCACACACATTTGTAATAATTGATCTTTATGATCTATTTTTTCAATATTATAAACAATCAGTTTTGAATTCATAAATTCTCCTTTATATACAAAAAAACAGCTATAAAAGCTGCTTTTCTTATTAACCAAGTCTGTTGTAGTATTCTACGATTAGTGCTTCGTTAATTTCTGAGTTTAATTCAGATCTTTCAGGTAAACGAGTTAATTTACCAGTTAATTTATTAGTATCAACTTCAACGAAAGCTGGAGTTGCAACTTTATTTTCTAAAGCTTCTTTAATAACTGCTAAATTTAATGATCTTTCTCTTACTTCGATAACATCACCAACATTTACTCTGTATGATGGGATATCAGTTTTAACACCATTTACTAAGAAATGACCATGGTTTACTAATTGTCTAGCTTGTCTTCTTGTAGAAGCAAAACCTAATCTATAAACAACATTGTCTAATCTTCTTTCTAATAAGCATAAGAAGTTATAACCATGAATACCTTCCATTTTACCTGCTTGATTGAATGTGTTGTGGAATTGTTTTTCATTAACTCCATACATATGTCTTACTTTTTGTTTTTCTGCTAATTGTAATCCATATTCAGTTTGTTTTTTTCTTTTTTGTCCATGTTGACCTGGAGCATAAGCTCTTCTGTTTAATTCTTTCCCGTTTTCTAAGATTGAGAATCCTAAACGACGAGAGATTTTCCATTGTGGTCCTGTATAACGTGCCATAAATTTTCCTCCGTATTGTTTTATTTGCATAAAGCAATAACATTGCATAGATCAATTGATAAGTGTTAATATTAAGCATTTCCCATTGCAGCTAGGTACTTTGCAATCATTTGATATTAACGCGTTTTTCAATACTCTATGTGCTGCTATTCATTTACTGCCTTGTCATCATACTATATATTTATAACAATGTCAAACATTATTTTTATTCATAGATTCACTATTTTTTATCAATTTTACATATTGGATGTCTAATCACTGTTTTCCATTTTTCCGGTGCTACTTTACGAGCATCTGATAAATAAATTTCATGATGTAGTCTTGATTTACTAAAATCATTTCGATAGCCTTTTTCTTGAAGATATTGATTCATTATTTCTACGGTTGTCACTTCTTTATCAAAAGGACCATGATGCATCATTTGTACGCATAGCCCTTCTTCAAAAGTAAAAAACTCTGCTTTTGAACAATCGATTTTCTTTTTTATCAAAGCCCTCTCTACCGCCCAAGCAAAATCTTTCTTTGAAACAAACTCAGGCAATCTAATAACTGAAATCCAATTAAATGTTTCTTTATGAAAAAGATCTATATCTTCTACATCCTCTTGCCACCAGAATCCTTCAAGCGGTGGAACAACATATTCATAAAAACCCTCTA
>UQVG01000140.1 GCA_900544435.1 uncultured Erysipelotrichaceae bacterium
AAAAAAGACATCTTTAAATTGATGCCTTTTATTTTGAATTATCCATTTAACTCATTTTAATAAAAATATGAATAACTCTATTTATTTAACATTTTACGATAAAGTACATCTTGGTAAAACCAAGATTTATGGATTTTATCAAATCCATTTCTTTCTAATAGCTTAATTGATTTTATATTATCTTCATATACATGACATAAACATATTTTAAAAGAATATGTTTCATACATTACCTTAAATACACTCTTTAATGCTTCACTTGCATATCCTTTAGACCAGTGAACACTATCTAAAGTATATCCTAAAGTAAAAGTTGTATGCCCATCTATTTCAATAAAGATATCTCCAATAAGCTGATTGTTTTCTTTTAAATAAAGACCAAATTGGTAGTTACCAATTTGTCCATGAAATGGATGCTTTTGACAATATTCAATACGGCTAATAGCCTTATTTAAGGGATATTCATCCCATGATTGATACATTGCTACTTCTTCTTTATCACGATATTCACTAAAACGTTTAGCATCATCTAATGTAAGTGGCTTGATTATGAGTCTTTCTGTTTCTATATTCATATTATTTTAAATTATAATAGATAAATAACATTCTATCTTTTCCATTAATATCTTTAATAATTTCAAAAGGATAATCTCCAAAGAATTCCTTGATTGCTGTTTCCATCAATTCTCTTTGATCAAATCCCATTTCAAAAGCTAATAAAGCTCTATCATTTAATAAAGGTTTTACTTCTTTAAAAATCTTACGATAGAAATAAAGACCATCATTTCCTCCAAATAATGCTACATGAGGTTCGTTATCTTTAACCATTGCTTCAATATCTTGATCATTAGGAATATAAGGTGGATTAGAAACAAAGATATCTACCTTTTCATGTGTATCTAATAAAGGTTGTAACATATCCCCATTTCTAAATTCAACATTTGCTCCTAATGTTTTCGCATTTTCTTGAGCGACAACTAAAGCTTCTTTAGAAATATCTGTCGCAATAACTTTTAAACGTGGTTCTTCTAAAGCAAGAGTAATCGCAATAGCTCCACTTCCTGTTCCTACATCACATAAATGAATTTCTTTATAATCATTAAAGTAATCATCAATACGATATAAAATATTTTCTACTAATTCTTCTGTTTCATAACGAGGAATCAATACATCTTCATTTACTTTAAAATCTCTACCAAAGAAACTTTCACATCCTTTGATATATTGAATAGGTTTTCCTTGATAATATTCTTCCATTCCTGCAAGAAAAGCTTTTTCTAATTCAGGTTCTACTTCTTCATTCATCATTAAATAAAGTTCATGAGGTTCTTTTTTAGCAAGATGATAAAATAAGACTTTTGCGACATTGACATCTTTATGTTCATCATCTAATTTACTTTCGGCTTCTTTAATTAATTCTCTAACTGTTTTCATTATTTTTGTCCTTCTAATTTAAGACGTTGATCTTCATTAATTAATGCTGTAATAATATCATCTAATTTACCTTCAATAATACGATCTAATTGTTGAATTGTAAGTCCAATACGATGATCTGTTACACGGTTTTGAGGATAGTTATAAGTTCTGATCTTTTCAGCACGATCTCCTGTACCAACTTTAGATTTTCTTTCACTATCAATTGCTTCTGTTTGTTGAGATTGGAAGTAATCATAAACACGTGCTACTAAAGCTTTCATTGCTTTATCACGGTTATCATGTTGAGAACGTCCATCTTGACTTGTTGCCACAATTCCTGTTGGTAAGTGAGTAATACGAACAGCTGAATCTGTTTTATTGATATGTTGTCCTCCGGCACCACTTGCACGATAAGTATCAATTCTTAAATCACTTTTGTTAATTTGTACATCCACTTCTTCCATTTCTGGCATAACTAATACTGTTGCAGTTGAAGTATGCACACGTCCTTGTGTTTCAGTCTTAGGAACACGTTGAACACGGTGTGATCCAGATTCATATTTTAATTTACCATAAACACCATCACCAATCACGTTGAATGAAATAAGTGAGAAACCACCAGCTTCAGATTCTTCAGCTTCCATAACTTCTACTTTCCATCCTTGGCTTTCAGCATATTTTACATACATTCTATATAAATCACCCGCAAAGATGTTTCCTTCATCTCCACCAGCAGCTCCACGGATTTCCATGATAACGTTTTTATTATCATTTGGATCTTTAGGAATTAATTCTAATTCTAATTTTTTAATAATATCTGGCATTCTTTCTTCTAATTCATCTAATTCCATTTTTGCCATTTCTTTAATTTCAGGATCATTTTCCTTCATTAATTCTTTAGCACCATCAATACCATCTTTTACTTCTTTATATTCTTGAAACAAATCATAAGCAGCTTGTAAAGAAGCTTGTTCTTTTGTAACATCTGTCATTTTTTTAATATCAGTACCAATATCTGGATCCATCAACATATGACCTAATTCTTCATATCTATTTTCCATAGATACTAATCTATCTAACATACTTTCATTCATAGCTTTTACCTCCGTTAATTTTTTATACTCATAGCACAATAATAATACATGAAATACACGATTTAAACAAGAAAAAACGGGCGTTAATGCCCATTTGGAACTTGATCTAATAATTCTTTTTCTTTAACTAAATCTGCATATAATAAGTTCCCTTGTAAAATAACTAAGAAAATAAGGGCACCCCAAATTGCACGATCTTTAAAATAAGCACATAAAACAGTTGAAAAAATTGCTCCAGCTATAAAACATAAAATCATACATAAATGTCTTAAAGAACGATTTAAATATTTCTTTTCATGTCTTTTTCTCAACCAACGAACAAAGAAACTTCCTGTTTGTCTAATATGATTTGTGACAAAAGTTGTTGCCATCCCAACCTTTTCTGCTTGTCTAAAAGTATTAAACTGCATAGCACAGATAAAGTTGATTGTTACTTGAAAGACTTGATCTGGAACACTACTTGGTAACAATCCAAGAATAATAACCGTTATAATTTCAATACCAATTAAAATAGTATCCCATCTTAATTTTCTATATTTCTTTATTTTTAAAGCTAAATATTCAGAAACCATGGTTCCAATAAAATAAGAACTAATAGGAATCAATAAATAAGCCGCTCTCGACCAATCCATATTTCCTAAAGCCATCCCAAATAAAACAATATTAGCTGTTTGAGCATTACAGAAAACGCCACCTTTGACTGAAAAAGTATAAGCACCAAAGAATCCACCTACAGTAATCAATAATAAGAAACAACGCCAACGTTCACACTCTAGAAAGCCTTCTTCTTTTTGTTCAAGCTCTTCTTCTACTTCTTCTAATTCATTTTCTAATTGTTCAACATTCTGTTCTACTTCGCCATAATCTTTCATATTTCTCACCGCGAATATTATAGTCCTCTGATAAATTGTTATCAAGATGGAATTCTATTAAAAAAGACACATTTTCATGTGCCTTAATCATAATTTTCATACTTTGTATCACTCATCAAATATTCATATTCCGATTCATGTTCTTCATCTCTACCAGCAGTATATTCATAACTAAAAATAATGACTTTATTTTTAGTCGCAAATGTTCCATAAACAAGTCCACCTGCTTTTTTATTATTTTTATTTTTAAATTCATATCTATAACCTGGCTTATCTGTATTATCTGATTGATAACTTCTTTTTTTAACATTTTCTTCTGTATGATATGTTTGATATATTTCATTTTTTAAAAATGCATAAACCTCTTTTCTTTTAGACATACTTTCAACATCTATTGCTTTTAAAGTAATTTTATTATTTTTATCTAGTTGATAGCAATGATAATAGTCATTTGATTCATGACTTTGTTTATATTTTAAAGGAAATATGTAGGGAATTTTATCTATTTCATAGTGCTTCATTTCAACTATTTTCATATCACACCCTGTTAGTAAAACAACTAATATTAATAATATTATCTTTTTCATTTTTTATCACCTTGATCCTATGTAAATTGTTTTAATATTATTTTTTGTTAATACAATTTGGTAATCTTTATTTGTATAAGTATTTCCTTTTTTCTTAAAAGATTTTATAGCTTGATCATATTTTTTATAATGTATTTTATTTGTATCAAATTGATAAGTATGATCATCATTTAAAAAATCAATATAAGCCTCATTTTCTCTTGTTTCATAATCTGTAAGAATAACAATAAACTTAAATATTCCTTTTTTATATAAATCCTTTTTAATCGTGATATTTCTTTCATAATAAACAATCTCTTGACCTTTTAATTCTTTAACATAATCTCTGGTTTTTGTTTTAACTGTTTCACTTTCATAAATATCATCTATTTGTTCTAAAGTTTCATATTGATTTTTACTTTGATTCGTATTTATAAACAAAGATAATGTAAGAATGGCCATAAAAAGATATCTCATTTGTTTTGTATTAAATGTAGGACTTAATTTTTGTAATATACCAATGATAATAACTGGTATAAACATCATATAAAAAGCATTAGCACTTAATAAAGAAGTAACGATAATACCTATCAAATAAATAATAGAAATAGCAAAGATCAAATAATCTTTTATACCATTTAATTTCTTTAATATCCTTAAACTTTTATCATATTTTAAAGCATATAAAATTGACAAATTCAAAATAGATGACAACAAAATACCTATAGCTACAGTAAAAATCATTAATACGATAAAATATTTAGTAAATCCTTCATAATAAACAATTGGAAAACCAATTTCAAAGAAATCAATCATCAATAACTTACCAATACCAAATAAGAAATAAGCTAAGATTGGATAAATAAAATAGCGAATCTTTTTAAATTGTTTTATTTTATTATTTTTATCAAAAATAAATTCTGTATTTAAATCAGGAGCATCTTCATCTTCATTTTCTAAAACTCTAAAATCATATAAAGCATTTTCTACTTCATGATAACCCATTTCTTTTAAAAGCTCTTGATATTCACTAGATACAGGAGTGTAATCTATTTGATACTTATAAATATGTTCATCTTTACTAAAACGATAGTAATAACCTATAAAGTCTAAACGCCATCCTTTTTTAGACATCTCATTAAAATAATCTTGTAATTCTTCATCTAAATACAAACTATTTCTTAAAACATATTTGTGTTTCATCGTCTTATCCTCCCTTATTGTTTGTATCTTGTAATAATTCTATTTTTTAATACTTTGATTACATATGTTCCATTGTCATATGTATTTCCTTTTTTATTAAAAGATTGAATAGCTTTTTCATAATGAACATATTGTGTTTTATTACTGTCCCATGAGACATTAGATTTTGTATTTACTGCTTTTTCAAAATTTTGATTATCTCTTGTATCATGTTCTGTTTTGATAATGATGTATTTAAAGATTTCATCTTTATACTTATCTTTTTTAATCAAGACATCTAATTGTGGATAGGTACATGTTGTATCTTTTATATCTTTTTCATAATTTGTGATTTTTGTTTTAACAGTGCTACTTTCAAATAATGAATCATCCATTTGTACCTGAGGAAAAATAAGTCCACAAATAGCAATAGCAACAAAAGTAGCAATCATACTGTTATATTTATTATCTTTAATAATACGTGATAAAATCACACCAATAATACATGTAAGTAAAAGATAAACAATGACTTTTAAATCTAATGTTATAAATGATTTTAATAAGTAAAAAACACCACTTATTAATAACAAAATATAAAATAGAATACTTAAATGATCTTTAATACTGTTTAACTTCTTTAAATTTTTTAAATCTTTA
>UQVG01000141.1 GCA_900544435.1 uncultured Erysipelotrichaceae bacterium
TTTCATATAGTTCCATTATTTAAATTCTACTTCTAATTTTAAATGTGGAATACTTTCTTCAGCCGAACTTCCAGGACGAATACCCATATGCACAATATTTTTAGAAATCATATCAACAATAGAAAGTTTCATTTGTTCAAACATATAGAATGCTTCTTCTGTATATTCAGAAAGTGGATTCTTTTGTGCATATGCACGTAAATAAATACCATTTCTTAATTTAGTCATTGCATCAATATGATTGATCCAAGTATAATCAATAACTCCTAATAAAACACTTCTTTCATAATTAACAATTTTTTCATGATCAATATCTTTATTTAATCTCATTTGATATTGAGAGAAACAAATTTCAGTTAATGTTTCTAATAATTTCTTAGGATCATTTTTCACAACATCTTTATTTTTAGCTTCAATTTCAGCAAGTAACATATAATTTTTAGCTACAAAATCTAAAACAGCATCAACATCAACTTCATCATGTTTACCATGAGTTGTACATCTATTGATTGTCATTTCAATTGCTTGATTAAACATACCCTTGATAATATCATCCAAATTATCCAATGACATGATTTCATCACGTTCTTTATACATAATTTCACGTTGTTGTCTCATAACATCATCATATTCAAGAATATGTTTACGTGAATCAAAGTTTTGACCTTCAACACGTCTTTGAGCATTTTCAATAGCTTTTGAAACCATCTTATTTTCAATAGCCATATCATCATCTAAATAATTACTAAATGATTGTAATTTTTCACCAGCAAATCTTTGCATTAATTCATCATCAAATGAAACATAGAATACTGAATAACCAGGATCTCCTTGACGTCCAGAACGTCCACGTAACTGATTATCAATACGTCTTGATTCATGTCTTTCAGAACCAATAACTGCTAAACCACCAATTTCAGCTACACCTTTACCAAGTTTAATATCAGTACCACGACCAGCCATGTTTGTTGCAATTGTAACTGCACCTTTTTGACCAGCTCTAGCAATAATTTCTGCTTCTTTAGCATGGTTTTTAGCATTTAATGTGTTATGTCTAATTCCTCTTTTATCTAACATTTTTGATAAAATTTCTGATGTTTCAACAGAAACAGTCCCAATTAAAATTGGTTGACCATAAGCATGTCTTGCTTCTACTTCATCACATAATGCTTTGAATTTATTTGTTTTTGTAGAATAAATTTTATCATTTCTATCATCACGAATAACAGGTTTATTTGTAGGAATTTCAATAACACGCATGTTATAAATCATCATAAATTCTTCTTCTTCAGTTTTTGCAGTACCAGTCATACCAGCTAATTTATTAAATAATCTGAAGAAATTTTGATATGTGATTGTTGCTCTTGTTTCAGTTTCTTCTTTGATTGGTACACCTTCTTTAGCTTCAATTGCTTGATGTAATCCATCAGAATAAGCACGTCCTGGCATCACACGTCCAGTAAATTGATCAATAATCATAATTTTAGCATTACGAATATCTCTTGTACCATCTTCTGTAGCAATCATATATTCAACATCACGAGTCATTGCATAGTTTGCTTTTAAAGCTTGATTAATATGATGAACTAATGAAGTATGTTGAATATCATATAAGTTATCAATTTTAAATCCTTTTTCAGCTTTTTCGATTCCTTTTGGAGTTAATGAAACTGTTTTAGTTTCAACATCAACTTCATAATCTTTTTCAGCAATTAAAGATTTAACAAAACGATCTGCTTGTAAATATAAAGCAGCAGTATTTTTCTTTCCACCTGAAATAATTAATGGTGTTCTTGATTCATCAATTAAAATAGAATCAACTTCGTCAATCAAAGCATAATTAAGACCTTTAACTAATACTTTATCTTCCATTGAAGTTACCATATTATCTCTTAAATAATCAAAACCTAATTCAGCATTTGTTGTATAAGTAACATCACAACCATGTGCTTCTTGTTTTTGTTGAGGTGTCAATTCTCTTTTATTTAAACCTACAGTTAATCCTAAAAATTCAAAAACTTTACCATTATTTCTAGCATCACGTTCAGCTAAATAATCATTAACTGTAATAACATGTACACCTTTTCCTGTTAATGCATTTAAATAAACTGGGAAGATAGATGTTAATGTTTTACCTTCACCTGTCTTCATTTCAGCAATATCACCATTATGTAATGCAATACCACCCATTAATTGCACTTTAAATGCTTTTAAATGAATTTGACGCCATGCTGCTTCACGAGCAGTTGCAAAAGCATCTACTAAAATATCATCTAAATCACTACCATTATTCAGTTTTTCTTTTAAAACATTTGTTTGATTCACTAATTCTTCATCAGACATTGCACTGTATTTGTCTTCTAAAGAAAGAATTTCTTGAGCAATCTTATCTAACTTTTTAAGTTGTTTTCTTTCATCATCAAAAACACCTTTGATTTTTGTAACAAATCCTTTTTTAGTTTTTTGTGGTGTTGTAGAAAATGGAATAACTTGCCCAGTATATTCTTCATTTTTGAAATCTTCTACATGTATATCTTCACCTTGTTGATCTTGTAAATCAACAATATTTTTTGCTGCTTCAACATCGATTCCTAATTTAGCGTTTCTTTTTTTAATTTCTTTTCTTATTTCTTGCTTTCTACTAGCCATACATACACGCTCCTTTTACGCTTGTAATCGAACTTAATTATATCAAATAATTTCGATTATTAAAAGTAAAATTTAATTGTATATACATAAAATAAAAATCTAGAGGGTTTCTCTAGATTTTTACAACATGTTTTGCTTGCATACCGCGTTCACTTTGGTACAATTCAAATTCAACTAATTCGCCTTCATTAAGCGTCTTATATCCATTTTGAACAATTTGGCTATAATGAACAAAGATATCTTTTCCTTCTCCTCGATCAATAAATCCAAATCCCTTTTCGGCATTAAACCATTTGACTCTTCCTTGCACTTTCATCATCCTTTCCTTGTCTATTTCAGTATATTGAATATTTTATAAAAAAGTTATTATTTTCATTCGACAAATAAATTTTACATGTCTTTTAATGTAAAAAAATGTCCTTGTTATTGTCAAATAGTAACTACTATTCCATATATATGTTGAAAAAGCGATAAAAAACATTTTTAGCATCAATAAAAGCTTACCCTGCTATTGGTTAGTGGTTTCTTGGGTGTCTACAATAGCAAGATTATTCTTTGAAATAATCAAGATGTGGGCAAGCTAGTACCAATGCTTTTATTTTTTTAGGATGATATCTTTCTACTTGTTGAAATGCTGCTTGTAAAGTATTTGATGATGTTATAACATCATCAAATATTAAAACATTCTTTTTAAAAAGAAATGTCCCATCTTTGATAGATAATACTTTTTTTATTTGACTTCGATCGCTTTGTTTTGTTTGTTTGTATTCTACTTTTTTATACAAACCTGTAAAAACATGTTGAGAAAATATCTTTGCAATTTCTACATTTGGACAAAAGCCTCTTCTTTCATTATCTTTTTGACTACTAGGAATAACAACGATTATATAATTTTTATATAGTCTTTTTAACTCTTGAAATTGTTCAATAAAGCAATCTTTTAAAGCATAATCCCCTAATGCTTTATATTGATAAAGTAATTGTCTAAAGAAATCATTATATTCATAGAGTATTTTAACGCTATATCCTTTAATTTTTACATCCTCGTCAATTATTTGGAATTTCTTTATGCATTTTATACAAATAGCAGATTCATTCACTAAGTGAAAAAGATCTTGTTTTTGATTTAACTCTTCATGGCATATGCGGCATTGCTTCGCTTGATATCCTCTATACACTGTTTAATAGCTCTTGTTTGCCTATTTGTATAAATAAGAATATTTCCACTAGTATAAGGTATTTTTCGACCTGCTCGACCAGCAATTTGAATAAGAGTTTCTTTATCAAAAAGAGGATGTTCTCCATGTAAAATAATAACTTGTACATTTTCAACAGTCATTCCTCTTTCTAAAACTGTTGTACATACAATAACATCTATTTCATGGGTTTGTAGTTTTTCTAGAGAATGTTGAATATTCTTGTCTTTAGATGTTGCACACTGACTTTTAATGAAAAATAACTGGAGATATTTTTGTATTTGTCTTGTCTTTTCTATACTCGCAACAAAAAGAAATACCGGCTTTTTTTCTTTTTGATACTTTTTTAATTGATAAATGAGATGACATAAAATCATTGAATTTGTCATTACTTTACATTTTGGCAATGGTAAAGGTTGTTGATGAAATCTTTTTAAAATTTCTACATCACCTTTTTCAACCGTTGCTGACATCAATACATAATTTCCTTTTATACTATTCATTAATATATTTTCTAAAACTTCATTATGATAATATGGAAAAGCATCATATTCATCTAAAATCAATAAATCAAAAGTTTGAGGATAACGGTACAGTTGATGTGTTGTACAAATAATAAACTGTCCATCTAATTGTCTACTATGTCCTCCATAAACAACTGTAGGTTTAATATTTAAAAATTGTTTTTGAATTCTCTTTGCTAATTCAATAACCAATTCCTTTCTTGGCATTGTCAAACACACATGATGTCCTAAATTTAATGCATATTCAATAACACCATATATCATTTCTGTCTTTCCTGCTCCTGTAACAGCCTTCAATATTGTATTTTGATGATTTTTATACCTTTCAATAAGTATTTTTGAAGTATTTTCTTGTTCTAAGTTTAATGAATAATTTAAATGATAGTATATTTTTCTTTCATTATTTATAGGTGGCATCTTTACTGTTTTTGTCGAAAAGGCAATACATTTTCGACAATAGATTCGTCCATTACATTCAAAGAAAAAACTTTCATCTTCATTTTGACATCTTTCACATTTCATCTTCTTCACCCACACTTATTTTAATATATTTCAAGTGATTTTTTGTCTCAAATTTGTGTCATATTTGTTTCATATTTGTCCTAAAACTTTTTTAGTAAATTCATTTATACAATTTTTAGAAATTGGAATAACTTGTTGATTAATCATAATGCAATTCATTCCTTCAATATGATCAATATGTTTTAAATTGACAATATAACTTCTATGACAACGATAAAAAGAACTATCTAGTTTAAAAGAAATTTCTTTTAAACTCATAGGATTCCTTTTAGAAGTATGCTTTTGATGAATCATAATATGATGTTGATAAGCCTCTATGTAAATAATCTCTTCAAAGGGTATTTTTTGAATTTGTTTTTTAAATTGATAAATAATATTTTTTTGACATTGCTGAAGATAAATTTGATCAAGTATTTTATATATTTCTTGATCATTAACCGGTTTTAATAAATAATGTGTTGCTTTTACTTGATAACTTGCTATTCCATAATGAATATTTCTTGTTTGAAAAACAATGGGAATTCTAGCATCATTTTTTCTAAGTATTTTAGAAAACTCAAAACCATTAATACTTATATCCAATTCTAAAAAAACAATATCACATATTTTTAAACATTTTGGTAATTGATAATAAAGTTCTTTATACCAATAAAAATGTACTTTTTGTTGATTACGTTTACTCCATTTTTCAATAATTATTTTTAAAGCCAAGTAGTCCTTTAAGTTATTTTCACCTATAAAGATATTCATTTTACCACCTCTTTATTAGTTTATATGAATTCTTTAATAAGTTTGTCTTTTAGAACAAATTGGACTAAAAAAATCGCCTAAGCGATTTTAGGCTCTATACTAAAACTGGAGGGGAAATATATCCTGCTCCAGTTTTCTTATATTT
>UQVG01000142.1 GCA_900544435.1 uncultured Erysipelotrichaceae bacterium
TTATAAAAATATTTTTAAGTTGATAAAATCTTATTTTTTTAAATTTACCATTTTATTTTTTCCAAATAAAATAGAGTATCTAAACTACGGATGCTCTATTTTATGAACAACTTATTTTGTTTTCTTAGTTACTCTTTTTGCTTTCTTTGGTGTTTCCTTTGTTGTTTCTTTTTTAGGTTTCACTTCAAAGATGCAAGCACTAAATGGTGCTAATTTTACTTCAATATAATGATCTTTATTTAACAATCTTGTCTTTTCATTTGGTTTTGTTTTCTTAGAGCGAATTGCTCGAGGATTAACAATATTATGACCAGAATAAACATCTTGATCAGTATTTAAAACTTCTTTATAACTTCCTTCAATATTAACTGGTACTTTGTATTTTTCATGCGTATTACCAACAAAATTCATCACGGCAATAATCGCATTTCCTGCTTTATCTTTTCTTTCAATAGCGAAAACACATTGATCATGATCATCAACAACAAGCCATTCAAATCCTTTTAAATCATAATCCATTTCATATAAAGCCGGATATTTCAAATAAATTTCATTGAGTTTTTGAGTGAAATGATGGAACGCATCATGATCAGGATATTTTAAAATATCCCATCCTAAAGATTTAGATTCATCCCATTCTTTATATTCAGCAAGTTCATTCCCCATGAAATTCAATTTCTTACCAGGATGTAACATCATATAAACATATAAAGCTTTTACTTGAGCTAATTTATCTCCATGTAATCCCCACATTTTATTAATAATTGTTGCTTTACCATGGACAACTTCATCATGTGAAAATTCAAGTAAAAATCTTTCAGAATAGAAATAAGCCATTGAAAATGTAATAAAATGACTGTCATATTGACGATAAACTGGATCTTCTTGGAAATATTTCAATGTATCATTCATCCAACCTAAATCCCATTTATAATCAAATCCTAAACCATGTTCACCTACTGGTTTTGTAACACCTGGATAATCTGTTGAATCTTCCGCAATCATCATAACAGTTGGATGATACCCAGACATATGTCCATTTAAACGTTTCATCCATTCCATAGCACCAATATTTTCACCTAAGTTTTTATTACCTTCATAATAAATAAGATTACTTACAGCATCAAACCTAAAACCATCAATATGATAATATGTTGCAAAGAATTCTACAGATGATAACAAGAAACTTCTTACTTCATTTTTACCTAAATCAAAATAAACACTATCCCATGGACTATAACGACGATTATAATCATTATAATCATAAACAAATCCACCATCATACATATGTAATCCATGTGAATCTTTAACGAAATGTGCTGGCACAAAATCCATAATAACCCCAATGCCTTCTTGGTGGCAGGCATCAATAAATTTCATTAATTGTTTAGGTTGACCATATCTCGATGTTGCACTATAAAAACCTGTTGCTTGATAGCCCCAAGAACCATCAAATGGGAATTCAGTAAGTGGCATAACTTCTAAATGTGTATACCCCATTTTTTTCACATAAGGAATAATTTCATCAATAAGTTCTTCATATGAATAATATTCACCATCATCCCCTTCACCTTCACTTTCTCGTTTCATTTTCCATGAACCAAGAGAAGCTTCATATATATTAAGTGGTCTATCGTAATTTTTAGTTCTATTTTTTACCCATTGACTATCATGCCAACGATAACCTTCCATATTATAAACTTTTGAAGCAGTACCCGGTCTTAATTCACTAAAATAAGCATATGGATCTGCTTTATCAATAATATCTCCTTGAGGAGTTTCAAATCTAAATTTGTACATGTCAAATTCTTTGACACCTTCAACAAATACTGTATAAATACCACCATCATTATATCTTTCCATATAACATGGTGTTTCACCCCATTGGTTAAACTCTCCTACAACTTGTGCACTTCTCGCATTAGGTGCATAAGTTGTAAAACGTACACCTTTTTTACCATCTTGCATTTCAAAATGTGCACCAAAAATTTTATAAGCTTGTAAACAATTTCCATCATGGAAAGTGTGAATTAAAAAATTATCAAACATATATTTATCTCCCCTTTATGTCATCTATTATAACATATAAATGACCAACATTCACTAAAAAGTTAGCGCTTTCATTTTTATTTGCTAAACTTTTTATCAAATAAAAAAAGAAGCTAACAGCATTCTACTATTTCTTCTTTTTTTCTACAATTTCTTTAATATAAAAAGCTAACATATAAGGCATTTTTTCTTCAAATGAATCCAATTGACATTCTGTCAGTTCTTTTATCTTATTAAGTCGATAATTGATTGTATTACGATGCATATATAAGCTTTCTGCCATTGCTTTTTGATTACTATCGAATTTTAAGTATTGATAAAGAGTTTCTTCTAATTGAGTATTATGTTTTCGATCATAATCAATTAAAACACCTAACATACTACGATACATTTGTCTTAAAATTCCTTGATCTTCAATAATAAACAACAATTGATAAACTCCCATATCATCAAAATAAATTTGAGGATAATCAAATTGTTTAGCCATTTTACAAGCAGCAATTGCTCTTTTATAACTCAAAATCACACTTCTAAAATCAACCATTTTAGAACCAATTCCTAAATGTAAAGTATAATGCAAACGTTTTTTAGCACGCTTATACATTTCATTAATAACTTCTACAAGTGCACTATCTTCTAAGTTATTAAAAATCATAATATAATAACCATCAAACCAGAAAAAACTATAATTCCCTTCAACCTTTTCAAAACAAAGTTCCAATTGGAACTTAATACTTCTTCTTTCCATCATTCCTAATTCTTCATCAGTTTCTACAGAGATGGCCATGACTTGAAAATCATTTTCCACATCAAAATCCCCTGCTAATTTATTTCTAGATTCTTCTATAATAGCCGGATTAATCAAAGCATCCATCACCGTTTGATTAATATATTTATCATCTCTTTCAGCACGTAAACAATGATATGAAAAATCTTTGATCATATCTGCAATATGCACTTCCCAAGGAACAACTAATAAAGGAAAACTTAGCTCATTACAATAATCAATAATATCTTGATCAATATCAAAAATATACTTTCCAGTATTAATAACAAGTCCCACACTATGATATTTAATCAACTGTTCAATAAATTCTTTGAGCTTTTCTTGACTTTGAAATCCTAGACCAGTAGTTACAACAAGTTCTTTACCCCAAAGCTGTTGTAAAATGGTTTTATCTTCTACCATTTGTACCCATGTCATAGCATTAGAACACCCATCACTTCCTGCAAGTAAAGTCATTTTATAATTCTTTTTAAATTCTCTTAAAGCGTCTTCTATTGTAAATCCCATATCATCACCCTCTTCATTTTACACCATTTGTGCACATTGCACAAATACTTACAATTCTTTTTAGGATACATGTCTCTACTCAATTTGTCATATTACGCTATAATAAACGTGTAATAAAAAATGAAATGAAAATAAAAGAGATATCCCATAATATTTATATCTCTCATATATTTTACGATTTTCAGTAATAGTTTCCCAATATATTAATTTTTTATTACTCGATTCCCTATATATATAAAGAAGATCATCCCCCTAAATGATCTTTTTTATTTGTTTATTATCATATTTCCTAAAAACACATTAGTTAACTTTCTAATGTGTTTTTTTATTTATAAATACTTGAAAACCCTGATAAAATCACCATTTTCAACAAACCTATTTTGACATTAGCGTCATTTATTAAAAAAAGTAAGCGCTTTCTATGGATTTTATAACATTTTTTTTGTATCATTATATGTAGGGAATCCAAAGGAGGAATAATATGGATACATTGAATATCGAAAAATATGGTTTTAATCATACGGGAAACATTTTTAGAAACAATCCGCCTGGTGCGCTTGTAGAAAAAGCTTTACTTCATAAAGAAGGAAGACTTTCACGTGCTGGTGCTTTATGTATAGAAACTGGAGAAAGAACAGGTCGTTCTCCAAATGATAAATATATTGTTGATACACCTGCTGTTCATGATTTGATTGCTTGGGGTAATGTTAATCGTCCTGTTTCAGCAGAAGTTTTTGATCAAGTTTATGATCAAATGATTCAATATTTAAATGATAAAGATTTATATATTTTTGATGGTTTTGCAGGAGCTAACCGTAAATATCAATATGGTTTTAGAGTTATCAATGAAAAAGCAAGTCAAAACTTATTTATTAGAAACTTACTTATTAGACCTAAAAAGGAACAATTAAAAGATTTTAAAGAAGACTTTTTAATTTTAGTTGCTCCTGGATGTAAAGTAGATTATAAAAAATTAGGATTAAATAGCGAAGCTGCTATTATGATCAATTTTGAAAAACAAATTATTTTAATTGCAGGAACAGGTTATTCAGGAGAAATCAAAAAATCAGTTTTCTGTGTTATGAACTATTTACTTCCACAAAAGAAGATTTTTACAATGCATTGTTCAGCCAATATGGGAATTGATGGTGATACTGCTTTATTCTTTGGATTATCAGGAACTGGAAAAACAACACTTTCAGCTGATCCAAACAGAAGATTGATTGGTGATGATGAACATGGTTGGTCTAGAAATACAATTTTCAACTTTGAAGGTGGATGCTACGCTAAATGTATCAACCTTTCAAAAGAACATGAGCCTGAAATTTGGAATGCTATCCGTTTTGGTGCTGTAACAGAAAATGTTAAATTATTTGAAGATACACGTATTATTAATTTTGATGATGGTTCTATTACAGAAAATACACGTGTTGGTTATCCAATTGATTATATTCCAAATACTGTTTCATCAGGAGTTGGACCTATCCCACGTACAATTTTCTTTTTAGCAGCTGATGCTTTTGGGGTTTTACCACCTATTTCTAAACTTGACCGTAATGCTGCTATCTATCACTTTGTTTCAGGTTATACAAGCAAACTTGCTGGAACTGAAAATGGTGTTACTGAACCAGAAGCAACATTTTCAACATGTTTTGGAGAACCATTCTTCCCATTAGATACAGCTTTATATGCTCAACAATTTGGACGTCGTGTAGAAAAATCTGGAGCTAATGTTTTCTTGATCAACACTGGATGGACTGGTGGTTCTTATGGTAAAGGACATCGTATTCCATTAAAATATACACGTGCAATGATCAATGCTGCTTTAAATGGTGATTTAGATTTTGTCGAATATGTCAAAGAACCATTCTTTAATCTAAAAATCCCAAGAAGTTGTCCAGGTGTTCCAGCAGAAATGTTGAATCCTAAAAATACTTGGTCAAATAAACGTGAATATGATAAAACAGCTAAAAAGCTTACAAAAATGTTCCAAGAAAACTTTAAAAAATATGATTTACCTAGTACTGTTGTTAAAGCAGGACCTGGTGTTTATAAATAAAAATATCGGATATCTTATAAGATATCCGTTTTTTTATTGAATCATATCTTTAATTGTTTGTAATTCTTTGTTTTCTATTAAAGCTTTAAATATGTCATTATATTGTGATAATGTTAAATTTTCTAATATTTGAACACTTTCTTGAGGATATTTACTTTTAAAAAGCATTAAAGTATTTTCTTTAGCTTTCAAAAGTTCTCCTTCTTTTAAGCCTTCTTCTTTACCTTCTTGACGTATTCTTACTTTCTCTTGATGATGTTGTATCTTGACAAGCTGTCTTTTACTGGCTGCTAATACAAGTTCTTCATCTTCATTGAACTGATCCATCTTTTCTTTCATCATGATAACCACCTCACTGTTTAAT